>JAFSWV010000075.1 GCA_017444325.1 bacterium
CGACTGGATCGAGAAAAAGCAGTTCGCCTATAATGACCGCGCTTGACCGCCTGAAAGAAGCGATTGCCAGGATCGAAGAACTCTCCTCCCCCTGCCTGCTCTGCCCAAGGGAGTGCAAGGCAAAAAGGAAGGAGGGCGAAGTCGGAGTCTGCGGACTTGACGACAAACTGAAAGTCTTCTGCTGCAACCTGCACTTCGGCGAAGAACCGCCGCTTTCAGGCACAGGGCTAAGAGAAGGCGTAAAAGCCAAGGGCTCCGGCACGATCTTTTTTTCCGGATGCAACCTGCGCTGCGTCTTTTGCCAGAACTTCGCCTTCAGCCACAACGGCAACGGCAAATTCATGACCGTTGAGGATTTGTCCGAGGAAATGCTGAAACTGCAGAAAAGGGGCGCCAAAAACATCAACTTCGTGACACCCACTCCCCAGATCCTGCCAGCTCTTAAAGCGCTTTATTTGGCGCGTGAAAAAGGCATGGATCTTCCCCTGCTCTACAACTGCGGCGGCTATGAATCTCTGGAAGTCCTGAAAGCCCTGGAAGGTGTCGTTGACATCTATCTCCCGGACGCCAAATATCAGGACAACGCTCTCGCGAAAAAATACTCCTACGCAGAAGACTATCCTGAAAAGAACATCCTTGCCCTCAAAGAAATGTGGCGCCAAACGAAAAACTTTTCCTATGATGAAGACGGCTACATGACAAAAGGCATGATCGTCCGCCACCTTGTTCTGCCCAATGCGGTCGAAAATTCCCTGGCGGTCATGGACAAACTTGAAAAAGAGTTTGCGAACGATGAAGGAAAGATTCCTTTCGGCTTCAGCCTGATGTGCCAGTACTTCCCGACCTTCCAGTCGGCAAAATATCCCGAACTCAAAGACCGCCTTTCTTTCGACGAATATTTGCAAACCTTGGAAAAACTCGACACCATGGATTTCGAGCTCGAGTTCGTCCAGGAGCACGACGACTGCGCTGAATGATTTTCTTCCTAAAATTCGCTAGAATATAATGTAACCCTTACAAAGAGGGCATTATGAGATTCGTAACCATATTATCATTGGCATTATTGCTTTTCGCCCCGGCAAACGGTTTCTGCAAGTACACCAGGGGCAAGACCGTTCTTTATAATTCGAGAACAAAAAGCGGAGCCGGGAAGGCTGAGCCTAAGAGACCCCCGGAGAAGCCTGTAAAAAGAGTCCTCGTCGTCTTCTATTCCTGGGATGAAAACACTGAGCGCGCAGCCAGACTCATTACGAGAAGTGTAAAAAAGCAAGAACACTTCCAAATACTGTACACCGCTTGTAAAATCAAGCTGGAAAATGATTATAATACGAACGACTTTGACATATGCATAAAGCAAGCCAAAGAACAGATCATAAAAAAAGACAAGCCGAAGATTTACAATGTCCCTGATGATGTCAGCGGTTATGACATCATCTTTCTCGGCTCGCCGAACTGGTGGGACACCATAGCACCTCCCCTCCTTTCCTTCACTGAAAAAATGAAGGATTACAGAGGGCCCGTCGCCCCGTTCATTACTCGCGGCAGCAGCGGACTGGGACATTGCGAGGAAGACCTCAAGAAGGCGTTGCCCAAGGCAAAAGTCCTGCATGCCGGCCTATTCTCCGGCAAACGTCTGGGCGACCATGATGAACTTGAAGAACTAAGCGTAAAGGAATGGGCTAAAGGAATTCTTGACCTGCATCTGAACTGATATGTTTCCTGTCAATATAGTTTCCGGGCTGGCCGCCCTCTACATCATCATTCGGGCCGTCTTTCCCTTACACTTCGGCTGGGCTATTAAGATCCCCATCATAATAATTCTTGTGGCGGCGGCCATGAAGTTCCAGCTCATCCATCTTCTGGGCGGGCCGCAGTTCTTCGCTCCGAAAGTCCCCGGCATCGTCACGGCCGTATCAGGCGTTCTCTACATCTCCGTCTACATCCTCTTTTTCCTGCTTCTCATAAGAGACATAATATATCTCCCCTGCTTCCTTTTCGGGGCCCGTTTCCCCATGAACGGCATCAATGCCTTGCTGACCGTGATCGCCCTCGCAATCGGCCTTCTGGGCCTCTACAACGCCCTCAAAGCGCCGTATGTGAAAGAATACAAAGTCAGCATCCCCAATCTTCCCAAAGAAGCGAAAGGATTGAGAGCAGCCGTCATCGCCGACATTCACGCCGACAGGATCACGAAAAAGAAGACGGTCAAAAAGATCGTTGACCTCACATTGGCTGCCAAACCCGACCTCATCCTCATCCCCGGCGATTTCGCCGACGACGAAGTCGAGGAGATAAGGAAAGAGTTGGAGCCCCTAAAGGAACTCAAGGCCCCCCTGGGCGTTTTCGCCGTTCCCGGCAACCATGAATACTACAACGGCTGGACTCCCTGGAAAGCCTACCTTGAAACGCTGAACATTCCCTTTTTGGAAAACGAGAACAAAGAGATAATAAACGGCCTTTTCGTGGCTGGCGTACCCGACCCCGCCGCCAACCACTTCGATGAAACAAGCCCCAACATGAGAAAAGCCCTCGAGGGAACGGAAGGCCAATGCGTCATTCTTATGGGACACAAGCCCACCTTCCGACCTGAAGCTAAGGAGCGCGGCGTAGCGCTTCTCGTTTCCGGACACACCCACGGCGGCATGGTCTGGGGTCTGCACAAGATCGTCGAGCGC
>JAFSWV010000076.1 GCA_017444325.1 bacterium
GTTCTCTAAGCGCCAGCATGGTCTTCTTGCCGAGTCTGTTCATGGCCTGCGCCAGGCCGACCGAGACGGTGGTCTTGCCTTCGCCGGCCGGAGTCGGGTTGATGGCCGTGACAAGGATGAGCTTGCCGTCCTTTTTATCCGCCAGTCTGGCGAAGAGGTTCTCGTTCAGTTTGGCTTTGTATTTGCCGTAAAGTTCCAGTTCATCCTCCCCTATCCCCCATTCGGCGGCCAGGTCGGAGATTTTTTTCATCTTAGCTTTGGGCGATCTCAATGTCGGACAGCATAGTTTAACTCCTTATGTTTATTTGTGTGAATTGTAGCAAAAACAGCAACCTTTTTTCAATCTGGGATTATGGTAAGATAGAAGACATGAAAAACGAATCCAGCTTGCTTATAAAGGGCGCCGTTTTGAAAGGCGCATCATCTGACGTCAGGATAAGAGACGGTCTTTTCAGCGAGATCGCCCCTTCCCTCTCTCCCCTGCCCGACGAAAATGTCATCGACGCGCACGGCATGGCGATTACTCCGGCTTTCTACAATCTGCACGGACACGCCGCCATGACGCTTATGCGCGGCTACGCCGACGACCTCGAGCTTTTCACCTGGCTCAACGAGCACGTCTGGCCCTTCGAGGCTAAGCTTAAAGCCGAGGACATCTACAACGGCACGCGATTGGCGATACTGGAGATGATCAAAAGCGGGACGGTCCACCTTGAGGACATGTACTGGTTCACTTATGAGGCCGCCCGCGCCGCTAAGGAAATGGGCATCCGCGCGAGGATCGGGCTATTGGCCCTCAGCACCAACGGCGACGCGGACAAGCTCAACCGGGAATGCCTTGATCGGATCGACGAGTTCAGAGGGATCGTGAAGATCTCGATCGCGCCGCACGCCGTCTATACCGTCAACGAATCAAGGCTTCTGCAATGCCTGCATGCCAGCGAAGAATACGGCCTTGATCTGCACATCCACGCCAGCGAAACGGAAAAGGAAGTCGCGGACTGCCAAAAAGAGCACGGCATGTCCCCTGTCGCGTGGCTCGACAAACTTGGGATCCTGAAGGAGACTACGATCCTTGCCCATTGCATACATGTTAGCGACGAAGATCTTGAGATCATCGCGAAAAGGAAGTCTTGGGCTGTGCACGTCCCCTTCTCCAATATGAAGCTGGCTTCCGGCGCGTTTCCCTATAAGAGGGTAAGGGAATTCGGAGTGAAAGCCTGCCTCGGCACGGACGGCTGCTGCTCCAGCAACGATCTAAGCATGTTCGGCGCCATGCGCGGCGCGGCTTATCTCGCCAAGCTCTTCCATAAAGACCCGACCATCGCTCCGGCTGAGGAAGTTTACGCCATGGCTACGCGCCAGGGCGCCCTGGCCGCGGGCGTGGACGGCGGCGTTATCGAGGTCGGAAAAGCGGCGGACTGCCTTTTGATCAACACTGATCTCCCCTGCCTGGTGCCGAACCATAACCTTATATCGAATCTGGTCTATTCCGCCAGCAGCGAGTGCGTGGACACCGTCATTTGCAACGGCAAGATCTTGATGCGGGGACGCGTGGTTCCTGGCGAAGAGGAGATCATCGCCAAAGCAAGGGAAAGCGTAAAACGTCTTGCCTGATCAGCAGGTGCGGTACCAATAGACCAGCATCAGAGCCAGCAAGAGCAGCGCGGAAATATTCAGTGCGTTCCAGACCAGCATAATTAGAAACTCTTGTTGTAATTGCGGTAAACTCTCTCCAGGAAACTGGAGACTAAGCTTTCATATTTTTGGTAATCGATCAAAAAGCCGTCGTGGCCTTTTTCGCTGTCCACTTCGTTGAATTCCACGATCTTTCCCTGGCGGCGCAAAGCTTCCGCGACTTCCAGGGTCTCTTTGGTCGGGAAGAGCCAGTCGGTCCTGAAAGAAAGCAGGAGCGTCAGGCATTTGAAGTTCGCCACGGCGTCGTCCAAGGTCTCCCCTTCCCTCACCAGATCGTAATCGTCCAGGGCTTCCGTGATGTAGATGTAGCTGTTGGCGTCGAAGCGCTTCACGAACGTCGTGCCCTGATGTTCGAGATAGCTCTCCACTTCGAACTGGTCGGTGACTTTGCCGTTCCTCTGCTGTTTGCGGCGGCCGAATTTGGCGCGCATGCTCTGCTGGGAAAGGTAGGTGATGTGCGCGATCATTCTCGCCACGCCCAAGCCTCCGGCCGGCGGATCGTTGTCGGGATAGTCCCCTCCCCTCCACTTGGGATCTAACCTGATGGACTGGCGCTCGACTTCCGAAAAAGCGATGCCTTGCGGGGAAAGGTGCGCGTTGGTCGCGACCGCGACGATGGCGCTAAGATTGTCGGGATATCTTCTGGCCCATTCCAGGGTCATCATGCCGCCCATGGAGCCGCCCACGACCGCTAATAGCCTACTGATGCCGAAATGATCAATAACCAGTTTCTGCACGTTGACCGCGTCGCCGAAAGTGTATTCCGGGAAGCTCATGTTGTAGCGCTTCCTGGTCCTGGGATTGATGGAGGCAGGGCTCGTGGTGTGAGGAGGCGCGCCCTCTACAGGCGGATAGACATCGTTGCTGCAGCCGCCCAGATTGTTGGTGCAGATGACGAAGTATTTGTTCGTGTCGATGGCTTTCCCCGGGCCGATCAGATTGCTCCACCAGCCGGCTTTTTCCGTGGGATAGTAAGTGTAGTAGCCGCAGCAGTGGGAGTCGCCTGTCAGGGCGTGGATGACGAGGATGGCGTTGTCTTTCGCTTTGTTCAGAGTGCCGAAGGTCTCGTAGATCACGTCGAGTTCGGGAAGGCTCTCGCCGTTTTCCAATTGGAAGGGCTTGTCGAGGTGCAGGACCTGCTTGACGCTTAGGAGACGCGGGCCTTCGTCATTAGTCAGCGACGCTACGCTCGGATCTTCCCAGCTGTTGTTAACATCAATGTTTTTCTTGGCTTTCACCCTCTTTTTAAAAAAAGAGTCCGCTGCTAAAAGCAACGGACCCGCTTGACCTTTAGCTATGTTTTACGTGGAGCAATTGTCGTAAATACCCACGAAATAAAATGGTGGAGGGGGATGGGATCGAACCATCGAAGGCAGTGCCAACAGATTTACAGTCTGCCCCGTTTGACCACTTCGGTACCCCTCCACGAGTTTAATTTTCGTTTTAAAGATCTGGAGCCGAAAATCGGACTTGAACCGATGACCTGCGGTTTACAAAACCGCCGCTCTACCGACTGAGCTATTCCGGCTCTGCGATTTTCAAAGCATGGGAAGATTGTATTAAAAGAGCGTTTGAAAGTCAAGGGAAGATCGGCTTACGTATAGTCGACGTTGATGTCGATATAGCCGTGCGTCATGTCGCAGGTCCAGGCTGTGAAGGAAGCGTTGCCTTCCTTCAGGACCAATCTCACGAAGACTTCCTTCTGGCGGTAAACTTCCGCGAGCTTTTCCCTCGGCGTTCCGGAATTCATACCGCCCAGCGCCGCGGGAAGATTCCCCATGTAGAGATCGACGGAATACTGGTCGTAAGGAACGCCCGCCCTGCCGGCCGCCGCCAGGATCCTTCCCCAGTTGGGGTCGCCGCCGCAGATGGAGGTTTTCACCAAGGGCGAATTGGCGATGGTCTTGGCGATGATCTCAGCGTCTTTGACCGTTTTCGCGCCTTCCACGGTCACTTCCACGAACTTAGTGGCGCCCTCGCCGTCCCTGGCGATGTCCTTGGCTAATTCTATGCAGGCGTCCGTCAGCGCATTTTCAAAAGCGGCGATGTCTTCCTTGCTCTCAAGGCTGATCCCGCTCTCGCCGGAAGCGAACAGGAAAGCGGAATCGTTGGTGGAAGTGTCGCCGTCCACGGAAACATGGTTGAAGCTCGCTTTCACGGCTTTGGAGAACATTTCCTGCAAAAGCGTCTGCTCGATCTTTGCGTCGGTCGTCATATACGCCAGCATGGTGGCCATGTTAGGCGCGATCATGCCGGAGCCTTTGCACATGCCGCCGATTTTGACGGTGCCGCCCGACAGTTTCACGTCGCGCCTGACCTGCTTCTTAACCAGGTCGGTGGTGAGGATGCCTTCCGCGGCGTCGGAGTCGGCTTTGGCGGAATTTTCCAGGCATTTCACGATCTTGGGAATGCCACTTATGATCTTTTCGACCGGCAGGAATTTGCCGATGCAGCCGGTGGAGCAGACGTAAACTTCCTCTACGGCGCAGTTCAATTCTTTGGCTAAAGCAACGGCCGTCGCTCTCGCGTCGGCAAGGCCCTTGTCCCCTGTCGCGGCGTTGGCGTTGCCGGAATTGGTTATGATGGCGCGGAACTTGCCGGAACGCAAATGCTCCTTGTCAAGGATGACGGGCGCCGCGCAGCAGAGGTTCTGCGTGAAAGTGGCGGCGATCGCCGCGCCTTTGGGGCAGACCAGAAGCGTCAGGTCCTTTTTTTCCGCTTTGATGCCGCAGTTTATGGAAGCGGCCAGAAACCCTTCGGGATAAAGGGCGCCAAGTTTTTCATTATCTTTCATAATGATCAGGGGCAGGTGGAGTAGATCTGTTCGATCTCGGATAAGGCGTTTTCCGCCGGAATGAGCGCGCCCTTGCCTTCGTCGCAGCGGCGCTTCACTTCGACCATGCCGTTGGCTAAATTCTTGGAACCTATAGTCACTCTCACCGGGAAGCCGATGAGGTCGCTGTCTTTGAATTTGAAGCCGGGCTTCTGGTCGCGGTCATCTAAGATGACGGAATAGCCTTTCTCTTTCAAGGCAACGTATAGTTCCTCGGCTTTCTTGACGACGGCTTCGTCGCCGAGGTCCAGTATCTGCACGACCATGTCGTAAGGCGCGATGGCTTTCGGCCACCTGATGCCGAAGTCGTCGTGGCAGCTTTCCACCGCCGCGGCGACGGTCCTGCCGACGCCCAGGCCGTAGCAGCCCATGATGAAGGGCTTTTCATTGTTGTTCTCGTCGGAATACGTGGCGCCCATGGCGGAACTGTACTTCGTGCCGAGCTGGAAGATGTTGCCGACTTCGATGCCGCGGCATTCCGTCATCGGTTTACCGCACTTCGGGCAGAGGTCGCCTTCTTTCATGACGGCGAGATCCTGATATTCCGCCCAGGGGAGATCCCTTGCTGGATTGACGTTCACATAGTGGTAGCCTTCCTCGTTCGCTCCGGTGGCGGCGCCGACCAAGTTCTTGACGGTCAGGTCGAAATAGACTTTCCAGCCTTCCACCTTGTTGAGGTCGATGGGGCCGCAGAAGCCGGGAGCGATCTTGCCTTTGAAAGATTCCAAAAGTTTGTCCCCCGCCAGGGCCGGCGCGCAGCCGACTATCCTGGAAAGCTTCGCTTCATTGACTTCCCTGTCCCCTCTTATGAAGACGATGACGAGCTGGCCGTCACAGTCGAAGAGCGTAGCCTTGATAGTCTGGCTCTGCTTCAGTTTCAGGAATTCCGCCAGCTTCTCAATGGTGTTGGCGTGCGGCGTGGCGACTTTTTCGATCGCTTTGTCGTTGGCTTCCTGAGGGAGGTCGAGGATCTTGCCGTCCGCCGTTTCGTCGGTGGCGGTGTAGCCGCAGGCTTCGTCCGGGCAGGAAAGGATCAGCGATTCGCCGGTCTTGGCCAGGACCATCAGTTCGTGCGCGACTTTGCCGCCGATGGCGCCCGAGTGTCCGATGACGACTCGGGTGTCGAGGCCGGCTCTTTTGAAGATCTTCTTGTAGGCTTCGCAGACAATGGCGTAGTATCTCTCAAGGTCTTCCTGGCTGGTGTGGAAGGAGTATCCGTCCTTCATGATGAATTCGCGGCTGCGCATGACGCCGAAACGGGGCCTCACTTCATCGCGGAACTTCAGCTGGATGTGATAGACTGCGAACGGCAGCTGCTTGTAGGAACGTATTTCTCTTCTGGCGAGGTCTGTCACGGTCTCCTCGTGCGTCGGGCAGAGGATGTAGTCGTGGTCGTGACGGTCTCTGACGACCATCATTTCTTTGCCGTAGGCGAAGCGGCGGCCGGATTCCTCCCAGAGTTCGCTGGGAGCGAGAATCGGCATCAGGATCTCCTGCATATCGACTTTCGCGAGCTCTTCCCTGATGATCTTTTCAAGCTTTAAAAGCACGTTCTGTCCGGCAGGCAGATATTCGTAAAGACCGGAACCGACTTTTCTGATGAGACCGGCGCGGGCCATCAGGATGTGACTGATGACCTCCGCGTCCTTGGGGCTGTCCTTCATGGTGGGCAGCAAAGCCTTAGACCAGCGCATAAAACTCCTTAGATCTTACTGGAATAAGAAACGAGTGAAATAAGCTTCTTCGTTCTTGGGAAGCTTGTAGTAGTCTTCGATGACGACGTCGTTGAAGTCGAGGGCAAGGCCGACCGAGCGGGAGAGATTGCTCATGGAGATGCGCCAATCGACCAGCGCTTTGATCTCATCGGACAAAGCTTGGGCAAGGTCGCTCTGGAGTTCCAGAACTTCATAAGTCGTGACCAAACCGGCTTTGTATTTTTCCTGCTCGTAGTAGAGCTGTTCGTAAGCGAGTCTGGTGGCTTCCCTGGCGGCCGTGATGCGCTTCCTGTTGGTCTGGACGGCCCTGATGGCGGTCCTGACTTCGATGGCGATAGACTGCTGGACGTTCTCAACGGAAAGCGTGGCCTGTTCTTTGGCGTACTTGGCCTGGCGGTAGTCGCCCACGAAGCTCCAGAAGAAGACAGGCGTCACGAAATCAAGCCCTACCATCCAGTTCATGTGGCGGCCGGTCGCTTCGTCCGTGAAGGCTTTGTCATGCGTGTTGCCGACGCCGGTGAAGCCGGCGGAAGTGACGACGGATAGCTTCGGCATAAGGTTGGATTTGGCGACCTTCAGGTTTTCCTTGGCGTTCTTCAGCTGCAGTTTCGCGACTTCCAGGGTTTTCCTCTTGATAAGGGCGGTCTCGATGAGCTCGGCCTCGTTGAGATTGACGTCCGTGACCTGCGGTTTTTCCAAGGGAACCAGATGGTATTGGTAAGGACGCAGCGCTTTCGGACGGTAGAGGTCGTTCATCTCAAAGTTGATGATGTAGCGGAGATTGTCCTCACTGTCCCTGATGGAGTTGCGGGAGGACAGAAGCCTCTGCTCCTGGCTGGCGATCCTGGCTTCCGCCTGGATCACTTCGTTGCTGGCGACTAGGCCGACGGCGCGCTTGTTGCTCGTCACGTAAAGAAGGTTCTTGGCGAGTTCGAGGGTGTATTCCTCGGCGCCGGTCTGTTCGCGCCAATAATAGAGCGTCCAGTAGTCGGCCACGATCTGCGTGATGAAGGTCTGCATGTAATCGTCAAGGGATTCCTTAGCGATCCTCCAGTTGTTCCTGGCGACTCTGACGGGCGCCATGTTGACGTCCACGCCGAAGCCTCTGAGCAAGGGAATCTCAAGGCTTACCGTCGTGGCGGCGCTGTAGAGGGGGTTGCCCCACATGTTGTTCTTCTGGTCGGTCCAGGACCTCGTGAAGCCGGCGCCCAACTGGTACTGGATACCGGTCGCGAACTTACCCTGGATGCCCATCTTGTAGGTCTCGCCTTCCGTTTCGGAGTTGCCGATGTGGAGCTTAGTGTTGTAAGGAATGTTAAAGGTCTTGTAGATGGGCTGTCCGGTCTGGGGATCGACGCCCACCGCAATCTTTTTCTTATAGCTCTGAACTTTTACATACGGACGGGGCTGCTTGGCGCCTTCCCAGGCGATGCTGGCGGCGAAGTACGGGTCGAAAGCGCCCTTGGCTATACGGATGCCCTCCCTGGCGTATTCGGGGTTGTAGCGCTCGATGGTGAGGCCCAGGTTCTTCTCCAGACCCATGGAGATGCAGTCCCTCAGTCTCAGATAAACATTGGTGTGGATGAAACCGTCGTCCACTTCGCCGGCAAGCAGGTTCTTGTCCACGTTTTTGCCGAGCGTTTCGACGGAAGGCGTCGCGGCTTCCCAGAAACGCGCGCCCGGAGGAAGCTCGGGCTCCAGGTCTTTCTGGAAGGAGTTCTGAAAAACGATGTCCATCCTCTCAGTGTTCTGGGAGGCCGTATGGTTCTCATCGATGGTCTCGATGGGATTGTTTTTCACCTGCTGGACTTTGTTCTCGATGAACTTGACGTCCTCTTCCGACATCCTCTCCATTTCGTCTTCCTTGACTTCCTTCTTTTCGGGAGCAGTGGGAGGAGTTATTTCCGTGCCGGTTGGCGCGGGAGCGCTGACGTCCTGGAACTGGATGTTCTTGACTTCGGGATTGGTGGTCTCCGAATTCTTTTCAGCGGCTTCCATGTCCGTGAAGACCTTTTCGGTCAGCTTGTCAAGTTCGCTGAACATCGCGGCTTCGGACTGTTCGAGGTCGGTCGTTGACATGGTCTCATTTTCTTCCGCCACGAGGCCAAGGGAAACAGTCAGCAGGAAAAGTCCCACCAACACCAGATAAGATCTATTATGCATAAGTTAGCACCAAAAGGTTATTTCGCCTTGCGGCGAAGTGAACACACATTTTCACACAAATTATTAGAGTAAATTGTACCAAAAAGGGACTTCTGGCGCAACGGTATGACGACCTATTCGTGGCGCAGGGCCTCAATAGGATCGAGACGGGCGGCTTTGAAAGCCGGGAAAATACCGAAAACTATGCCGACTATGACGGATACGCTGAATGCGAAGAGCAGCTGCTCGGGCTTGACGATCGGCGCGGAAAGATTTTCTTTCACGAAGAAAGTAATGAATTTTGTAAGCAATAGGGATACGCCTACTCCCAATACCCCTCCCAAGATGGAGAGCAGAACGGCCTCGACGATGACCTGCAGGAGGATGTCGATATTGCGGGCGCCGATGGCTTTCCTGATGCCGATCTCGCGGATACGCTCGTTGATACTTGCCAGCATGATGTTCATGATGCCGATGCCGCCGACGAGCATGGAAATACTTGCGACGATGCCCAAGGTTATGTTGAAGGCGGCGGTGCGGCTGGAGAAATTCTCGACCATCTCCTCGTTCGTCCTCATCTGCAGGCAGCTGATGTGGCGGTGGGTATGGAAGAGCACCTGCTGGGCGCGCTGGGAGATCTCGGCGACTTTAGAGGTGTCTTTGACCTGGATGTCGAGGGCCGGGATGTCCTTGTTGTGCGTGAAGCACAGCCAGGCGGTCTCCATCGGGATGAAGACGATGCGGTTCTTCCAGTTCATCCAGTTCTGGCCTCCCATGCCGGCGGTGTAGTGCTTCAAAACGCCGACTACTCTGAAATTCTTGTTGCCGATCCTGATCATGCGGCCTATAGGGTTGGCGTACTGCCCGAAGAGCTCGTCGGAAGCGTAGGTGCCGATGACCGCCACTCTCTGGCGCTCCACTCTGTCGAGGTCGCAGATGAAGCGGCCTTTTTCCACTTCGTAATTTCTGAGAGCCAATTCCCCTACCGTCACGCCTCTCACTTCCACTCTCACGGTCTTGTTGAGGTACTGCACGGGATAATCGCGGCCCAAAGTCACTTCCGGCGAATACTCGTCTATTTCCGGAATGTTGTTCATCAGGGCCTGGATGTCTTTCATGCGGCGCTGGCGGTTCAAAGACGAGAACGGCAGCTGGTCTTCCGGGATCTGGTCGCTGGAGCAGGTCACGCGCTCGACGCCGCCCGTTTCCCGAATGAACTTCTGCATGTCGGCGATCATGCCTTCCATGAAGGCGAACATCGCGGCCAGGGCCGCCACGCCAAGGATCACGCCGAGCATGGTGAGGAAGGAGCGCATCTTGTGCGCCCACATTTCCTTGCAGCCAACCATTATGCCGTGAAACAGACTCATCTCAGGCTCCCAATATCCTTCCGTCCCTTATTTCTATCTGACGCTTGGTCTGGGCGGCGATGTCTTTGTCGTGCGTCACGAGGATTATGGTGTGGCCGGCCTTGTTCAGTTCCTTGAAAAGCTCCATGATCTGGGCGCCGGTCTTGGTGTCTAAGTTGCCCGTCGGTTCGTCCGCGAAGACCATGGCGGGATTCATGATGAGGGCCCTGGCGATGGCCGCCCTCTGCCTCTGTCCGCCGGAAAGTTCCTGCGGCAGATGATTCCAGCGGTCGTCGAGGCCCACCATCTTCAAGATGTCCATGGCCCTTTTCTTGCGTTCAAAAGGCGAAACTCCGCCATAGATCATGGGCAGCTCCACGTTCTGGAGAATGTTGAAGCGCGGAAGCAGGTTGAAAGTCTGGAAAACGAAGCCGATCCTTTTGTTGCGGACGGTGGAAAGCTCGTTGGCGCTCATGCGGCTGATATCCTTTCCTTCCAGGAACATTTTCCCGGAAGTGGGCGTGTCCAAACAGCCGAGAATGTGCATCAAAGTCGATTTGCCGGAGCCGGAAGGGCCGATGATAGCTAAGAACTCGCCTTCTTCAATGACGAGATTAATTTTATGCAGTGCCTCGAAAGCGGCGGCGCCGGTGTCGTAGGTCTTGCAGATGTCGATCAGTTCTACGACGGTTTTCGCCATTATTAGCGCAGGGCCTTGGGGAATTTCTTCAGAATGTCCTCGATCATGACGAGCGAGGGCACGGAGATGTTCTCGTTCTGGTCTTCCAGGATCGTTTCGCCGCGCCAGAGCTCGGCTAAGCCGTCAAGCCCGGGAAGAGGGGCCAGCATGGTGATGGAAAGGTAGTGCACCTTCGTCTCGCCCTTGTCGCAGCCCGGCAAAAGCGTGGCGGTCGGGAGATTCCAGAGCATGTCTTCCGTCACGCGCTTCTGATAGAAAGCCGAGAAGCCGATATCGACGACGAAGCTCACTTCCTCATAAGGGTCGTTCACGCAGATGTAGCCCTTTTCGTCGCTTTCCATGACGTATTTGACCTTGTCGCAGACTTCCGTGAAGAGCAGCCACTCTTCGGGATTGTTGGTCAAAATTTCCTGGGTGATGTTCTCGCCGCGGTCGTTGATGACGTTGTAGTTTATCCTGAAGCGCGGCCTGGGTTGGAAGGTGTAGCGTTCCGATTTCGTTATCCTGACGTTGCCGTAGCTGCAGCCTAAAAGCGTAATGAGAGCAACTGCGCAAAGAATGATCTTTTTCATAATATCTCCTTAAAAAATTAACGTCCCCTGCGCATCCATTCATGGTTGCGCATCGGTTCGCTCATGCTGGGCGGACGCTTCAGAGCCACTTTCTCGCCTTCTTTGAGTCCGCTCTTGACCTCGGCGCCGCTTGTATCGGTGACGCCGATCGTCACGTCTCTTTTCTCAAATGCCTGCTCGGGCTGTTTGCCGTTCTCGGCGGCCGCGGCGGGTTTTTCCACATAGACGTAATATTTCTGGTTCGAAGGGGCAAGCTCGTAGTTGTCGCAGAAGACCGAGGAGAGCGGAACAGCCAGGGCGTCCTTGACTTCCTTCAGGATCGCGGTGATATTGGCGGTCATGCCCATCTTCAGCTGACTGACGTCGCCTTTCACGGCGATTCTGACCTCAAAGCCGTCCTTAGAGGAAGACGAGGAGGAAGAGCCGGCGGAGGAACCCGAGCTGGAGCTGCTCATCGGGGCCACGTGCGTGACGACGCCGGAATAGTCCACGCCGGGAGTGCTGTCGACGGTTATCTCGATATTCTGCCCGACGTGCAGCCTTGTCACGTCGATCTCGTTGACGTAGGAAGAGACTTCCAGATCCTTGAGGTCGGCCACCGTCATCATTTCCGTGCCGCTTGAGACGGAGTTCGCTCCCACGACCATTTCGCCGACTTCGATGTTCTTGTTGAGGACCGTGCCGGACGTGGGCGAGAAAATGGTGGTCTTCTTCAGGTTGTCGGTGTTGGTGTCGATCTTCGTTATGACCTTGAGAACGGTATTGGACCTCAGGTCGAGCGTCGTCTTCACCTGATCGTAGGCGTCGTAGGAGATGATCCTCTTCTGGAAGAGCTCGTTGTTGCGGTCGTAGTCGATCTTGGCCCTGTCGTAGTTCAGCTCCGCTTCCTTAAGCTCGTACTCCAGGTCTTTCCTGGTGTTGAGGAGGTCCGTCTTGTCGAGTTCCACCAAAACGAAGCCGGAGGTCACCATCATGCCGTCCTCAACATAGACGTTCTGGACGCGGCCGCTTACTTCCGATTTGATGGCGACTTTGTTGACGGGATTGATAGTGCCGGTCTCTTCCAAAACGTCGGAGATGTCGCGTTTAATAACAGGAGCTACGGGAACAGTTTCAACATTGGCGCTGGATTGAGTTTCCTGCCAGTATTTGTAAGCGTACCAGCCCCCACCAAGCACCGCCGCGAATAATAATAGATAGAGGATTCCCTTCATAGATAGGTGTGCTTTGGTCTAAAAAGAAAGGAGATGGTGGGCGACACTGGATTTGAACCAGTGACCTCATGCATGTCGAGCATGCGCTCTAACCAACTGAGCTAGCCGCCCTCATCACATAATTTAGTATGCGGATATCATAGCAAAAGCCCGGGCAAAAAATCAAGTGGTAAGTTTCTCGGCCTTCCCTTGCGGAGCGCTTCTCCCTTATGCTATAATCATTAAAATATTTTTGAATTATCTACTTTTAACCTCTAAGTAAAAAAGGAACTCTATGGCTCGCAAAAAAGAGTGTATGGACGGCAATACCGCTGCCGCTCATGTGGCGCACGCCACGAACGAAGTGATCGCCATTTACCCGATCACGCCTTCTTCGCCGATGGGCGAAATCTCCGACGCTAAATCAGCCGCCAATCAGCCGAACATCTGGGGCACCATCCCCTCCGTGTCCGAGCTGCAGTCCGAAGGCGGCGCCTCCGGCGCTGTGCACGGCGCCCTTACTTCTGGCGCTTTGACGACGACCTTCACGGCCTCCCAGGGTCTTCTTCTGATGATCCCGAATATGTACAAGATCGCCGGCGAACTGACCTCCACGGTCTTCCACGTCACCGCCCGCGCCTTGGCCTGCCAGGGTCTTTCAATTTTCGGCGATCATTCCGACGTGATGGCCGTTCGTCAGACCGGCTTCGCCATGCTCTGCTCCAACACGGTGCAGGAAGTCATGGACTTCGCCCTCATCGCCCAGAAAGCCACCCTGACCAGCAGGGTTCCTTTCGTGCACTTCTTTGACGGCTTCAGAACTTCTCATGAGATTCAGAAGATCGAAGTTCTCGACTACGAAGACATGAAGAAGATGATCCCCTTCGACCTCGTCTTAGAAAACCGCAAGCGCGGCCTCTGCCCGGACCGCCCCTCCATGCGCGGCACCGCCCAGAACCCTGACGTTTACTTCCAGGGCCGCGAGACCGTCAACAAGTATTATCAGGCTTGCCCGCAGCTCGTGCAGGACGCCATGGATGAATTCGCCAAGATCGTCGGCCGTCAGTACAAAGTTTACGAGTACGTCGGACATCCCGAAGCCGAGAACGTCGTGGTGGCCATGGGCTCCGGCGCCGGCACGATGGAAGAAGTCGTGACCGCTCTCGCCAAGCAGGGCAAGAAAGTCGGTCTTGTGAAAGTCCGCCTGTTCCGTCCGTTTGCCGGCGAACTCTTTGCGGCCGCTCTCCCCGCTTCCGTTAAGCGCGTCGCGGTCCTCGACAGGACCAAAGAGCCCGGCTCCCAGGGCGAACCCTTGTACGAAGACGTTTGCTCCGCCATCGCCGAAGCCGTCCAGACCGGCAAAGCCAAATTCGCTATGCCGACCATCGTCGGCGGCCGCTACGGCTTGGGCAGCAAGGAATTCACCGACGCCATGTGCAAAGGCATCCTCGACAACCTCGAAGCCAAAGAGCCGAAGAATCACTTCACCATCGGCATCAACGACGACGTTATGGGCACCTCCCTTCCTTACGATCCTGCCTGGCAGGCTGAGGAAAACACCGACACCTATTGCGCCATGTTCTACGGCCTCGGTTCCGACGGTACGGTCGGCGCCAACAAGAACTCCATTAAGATCATCGGCAACTACACCGACAACTACGCTCAGGGCTACTTCGTGTACGACTCCAAGAAGGCCGGCGGTCTGACGACCTCCCACCTCCGCTTCGGCAAGAACCCCATCGCGAGCGCTTACCTTATCACGAAGGCTGACTTCATCGCCTGCCACCAGTACTCCTTCCTTGAGAAGTATGACATGCTCTCCAATCTCAAAGAAGGCGGCATCTTCCTCGTCTCCTCTCTCTACGACACCGCGGAAGAGACCTGGCAGCACCTGCCCAAGAAGGTCCAGGAACAGCTGATCGCCAAAAAAGCCCGCTTCTTCACGGTCAACGCCATCAAAGAAGCCGAGAAGATCGGCCTCGGCAGCCGCACTAACACCATTCTGCAGACTGCCTTCTTCATGATCTCTAAGGTCATGGATCCCGAGACCGCGGTCGCCAAGATCAGGGAATACATCGTCAAGTCCTATTCCAAGAAGGGCGAAGCCGTCGTGGCCATGAACAACAAGGCCGTGGACGCCGGCTTGCAGGCCGTTTCCGAAATGCCGAAGGACAAGATGGTCGTCAACACCGAAAAACCGATGAAGCCCGCCGTCCCGGCCGACGCTCCGGAATTCGTCCAGAAGGTGACGGGCGTCATGATCGCCGGCAACGGCAACGATCTGCCTGTCTCCGCCATGCCGGTGGACGGCACCTTCCCGACCGCCACGACGCAGTACGAGAAGAGAAACATCGCCGTCAACATCCCGGTCTGGGATCCCAACACTTGTATCCAGTGCGGCATGTGCTCCCTGTATTGCCCGCACACTGCCATCCGCATCAAAGCCTACGAGCCGAAGGCTGCTGAAGGCGCTCCTGAGACCTTCAAGAGCACGGACGCCAAGACACCTGCTTTCGCCGGCTTGAAGTTCACGGTCCAGATCGCTCCGGAAGACTGCACGGGCTGCGGCGCCTGCGTCGAAATGTGCCCCGCCAAGTCTAAGACCGAGGAAGGCAAGAAAGCCATCAATATGCAGAAGCAGGAGCCTTTGAGAGAAGCCGAAGCCAAGAACTACGCCTTCTTCCTCGCTCTGCCTGAAACGAAAGCCGAACTGGCCAACCCGACCACCGTCAAGGGCAGCCAGCTCCGCCGCCCGCTCTTTGAGTACAGCGGCGCCTGCGCCGGCTGCGGCGAAACTCCGTATGTGAAACTGCTCTCTCAGCTCTTCGGCGACAGAGCCATGATCGCCAACGCGACGGGCTGCTCCTCCATTTACGGCGGCAACCTGCCGACCACGCCGTACGCCAAGCGCGCCGACGGCCGCGGCCCGGCCTGGTCCAACTCCCTCTTCGAAGACAACGCGGAATTCGGTCTCGGCATGAGACTGGGCGTCGATAAGTTCAAAGGCTTCGCCCTCGAACTGATAGACAAGCTCTTATCCTGCGATTGCTCCGCCGAGTGCAAGCCGCTCCTCGAAGCCATCAAGAACGCTCCTCAGACCAACCAGACCGAGATCGAAGAGCAGCGCGCCAGAGTCGCCGAACTCAAAGAGCGCCTCGCCAAGTGCGACAAGCAGGAAGCCAAGCAGCTCTACTCCCTCGCCGACTACCTCGTCAAGAAGTCCGTCTGGATCCTTGGCGGCGACGGCTGGGCTTACGACATCGGCTACGGCGGACTCGACCACGTCATCGCCTCCGGCAAGAACGTCAACATCCTGGTCCTCGACACGGAAGTCTACAGTAACACCGGCGGCCAGATGTCCAAGGCTACCCCGCTTGGCGCCAAGGCCCTCTTCGCGGCCGGCGGCAAGAGAATGCCGAAGAAAGACCTCGGCATGATCGCCATGACCTACGGCAACGTCTATGTCGCTTCCGTCTCCTTGGGCGCCAACCCCGCCCAGGCTGTCAAAGCCTTCAACGAGGCTGAAGCCTACGATGGTCCGTCGCTGATCATCTGCTACGCTCACTGCATCGCCCATGGCATCAACATGACGACCGGTTTGCGTGAACAGCAGAAAGCCGTCAACAGTGGCGCCTGGCTCCTCTATCGCTACAACCCGATGCTCGAGAAGCCTCTGCAGCTCGATAGTAAGGCTCCGACGCTCCCGTACAGCGAGTACGCCTTCGGCGAAAACCGCTTCCGTCAGCTGAAAGCCCAGGATCCCGCCACCGCGGAAGCCCTGGTCGAAAAAGGCGCGAAACTGATGGAACGCCGCTTCAAGCTTTATCAGAAACTCTCAGAAATAGAGCTTGACTAAAAAAGAGAAAGCGGAGCGGCGTGCGCCGCTCCGCTTTTTAAAAACAAACACCAATAGGGACCTTTTGAAAATCTCCCAACGCCTCCTAGGCATACTTCTTTCAGCAGCGCTTCTGCTGTCCGCCTGCTCACAATCGGGCGGAGTTCCCGACAGCCTTGAAGCGCAGGACGCCAACCGCTGCCTCGGCGATTCTACCGAGATCCAGTGCATGGCGGTCAAAGTCTTCAATTCCTCCGGCAGGCCTGTTCCGGGCGTTAAAATTTCTTTTGAGTCGGACGACGGCGCCGTTACTTTCCCCAACGAAAAGAGCGTCCAGTCCGACGAAAAAGGCCTCGCCCAGGCGGTGGTAAAGATCGCGCCCACTCCCGGCACGCACCACGCCAAGGCCAGCTTCCGTCTCCCTGACGGCACGAAGAAAGAGACGACCTTCTCCTTCCACTGGGGCGTACTCGTTACGGGCGACCATCAGCAGGCCGTCAGCGGCCTCTCCAGCAAGGAACCACTTTCCCTCAGTTTCTGCAACGACGACGGGAGTCCCAGAACCGACGTTCCCGTCCACTTCTTCTGCGAGGGCTCCTCGCCCAAAGTAGAATTCAGCGCCGACACTTTGACTTCCGACGAAAACGGCCAGGTCAAAGTCTTCATCAAGGGCGCGAAAGTTTCCGGCAAAAGCTATCTCAGGGCGGAAGTCCCCTCCTACGACAGCTTCTGCTTCACCGTCCAGACCGTCGACAAGAGCGCTCTTTTCCTTAAGATCTGCGGCTTCTTCTCGCTCTTCTATCTCGGTCTGGTCTTCATGTCCTTCGGTCTGAGGACTGCCGCCAGCGAAAAATTAAAGGCCCTCTTCAACTCTAAGGAACGCCGTCCCATCGCGGACCTTCTCAAGGGCGCCTTCGTCACAGCTATATTGCAGTCTTCCGGCGCCGCCAGCGACATGGTCGTCGGCTTTGTCAACGCCGGCATCCTCACGCTTTCCGTTTCCGTTCCGCTGATCCTTGGCTGCAACATTGGCTCGACCATCGCGCCGCAAATAATGGCCTGCAGGCTTTACAGCCTCATCATGCCGGCCCTTGTTCTCGGCGCCA
>JAFSWV010000077.1 GCA_017444325.1 bacterium
AAGTAATCAGCGAAGCGTAGTAGATGAGATCCCTGGAATCTATAACTCCGCGCTGCACGGAATCGAAGCGGTACATAAAGGAAAGCGAAGCGATGAAGTTGGCGACGCTCAGAGGAACGGTGGTTGCCAAGGCTTCCGTGACTGGGCCCCAGCCCGCTATCACGAAGAAGAGGCAGATGACCAGGCAGATGATGAACGCAACGACCTGGTTTCTGGTAAGGCTGGAAGCGAAGCTCCCGACCGCCAGATAACAGCCGGCCAGGAGGAAACTCCCGATGTAGCCCGCGATTATTTGGCCGATGTCAGGATTGCCGAGATAGCAGACCGTGATGACCATCGGGAAAGTCAAAGAAAGCGCGATGCCGATGAAGAGCCAGCCTGCCAGGAATTTTCCAAGGATAGCCTGCGGCAGCGTTACCGGCAGAGTTAATAAGAGCTCGATCGTCCTGGTGCGGCGCTCCTCCGCCCACATCCTCATGGCGACCGCCGGGATAAGGAAGAGATACAGCCAGGGGTGCCAGACGAAGAACGTCCTAAGACTGGCGTCGTTGCTGTTGTTGAAGTCGCCGAACTGGAAAGTGAAGAAACCGCAAAGGATCAGGAAAATAACGATGAAGACGTACGCCACCGGCGAACCGAAGTAGCCGCTCATCTCTCTTTTTATAATGCTGTATATCGTTCTCATATCACTGCCTCGTTATGTTGCGGAAGACTTCGTCAAGCCTGCCTTCCTCTACTGAGAACTGCGTGTTACGCCAGTTGCGGCGCCTTATCTCCTCCGCGACGGCGGGCGCTATGACGTTGCCGCCGGAAGGAAGCACTCTTATTACGATGGTGCCGTTCTCTTCTTTCAGGATCTCTGTAGCGGCAACGTTGGCCAGGCTCATGAAAGCGTTCTTAGCCTCCTCGGCGCTGACGTTGTCAAGGGAGAGCGTCACCGCCTCGTACAGGGAAGACTTGCGGCGCAGTTCACTTGGAGAGCCGTTCGCGACGATCTTGCCGTTGGCGATGATTATCGCCCTGGTGCAGACCGCGTCCACTTCCTCAAGAATGTGCGTGGAAAGGATGATGCACTTGTTCTCTGCCATGCCGGAGATCATGCGCCTGACTTCGAACTTCTGGTTCGGATCGAGTCCGTCCGTCGGTTCGTCCAGGATCAAAACGGGCGGATCGGGCAGGATCGCCTGCGCGAAACAGACGCGCTGCTTGTAGCCTTTGCTCAAGGTATCGACGGTCTGGGGCAGGACTTTTTCCAAACTGCAGATCTCGACCGCCCTTTCAAATTTCTTTTTCAATTCGGAACCCGTGAAGCCTCTCACTTCCGCGATGAACTTCAAGTATCCTTCCACGGTCATGTCGGGATAGACGGGAGCGTTCTCGGGAAGGTAGCCGATCTGACGGCGGGCGTTGAGGGAATCTTTGATGATGTCATGGCCGTTGATGACGGCCGTGCCTGAACTCGGCGGGAAAAAGCCGGTCAGCATGCGCATGGTCGTGCTCTTGCCAGCGCCGTTCGGCCCCAGGAAACCTAAGACTTCACCTTTTTCGACTTCAAAGCTGATGTCGTCCACCGCCCTGAAATTGCCGAAAAGCTTAATAAGATGTTGAACCTGAATCATGTTTGTTGATCGATAAGATTTAATGTATTGTCATTTTGACAAAATGAAATTATAGCAAAGGTTATACAAGCAAAAACTATGCCGCTAACTTGTCCGCAGTTTGGCTTCCCCTCGGGCGGAAAAATCTAACCACACAGCGTTCTTCGGGATAAGTTCCGGAAAGAGGTCGGCCCACTCCACTACGCAGATGCCGTCGCCGGCGCAATACTCTTCCCAGCCGATGCCCCAGATCTCGTCTGTGCTTTTCAGGCGGTAAAAATCGAAGTGGTAAACGTATGGCGTTTTGAAACGATATTCCTGGATGAGCGTGTAGGTCGGGCTGCCCAGAAAAAGCGTGTCCTCGCCCTGCAGAGCTCTTATCAGCCCTTTCACGAACGTCGTCTTCCCGACGCCCAAATCGCCTTTCAAGCAGAGGATGTCTCCCGGCTCAAAGTAAGCCGCCAGCTTTTCGCCCTGCGCGATCGTCTCCTTCGCCGATCTAGCTTTGAAACTAAAATCAGAAATGCGCATAGCCCGTCCATTTGTTCGCTTTTCCGTCCATCAGAAGCGGATGTTTGCCAGCTTTTGTCATTTCGCCCACCACGCTAAGTTTCAGCGAAAACTTTTTTTCAAAACGCTTTTGGAGCTGAGCGCTGAATTTGCTCTTCGGCACAGTCAGAAGCAGTTCGAAATCTTCACCTCCTGTCGCGGCTTCTTTCAGGCTGCAATTGTCCGCGCAGGGAACACGATCTCCCGCGATCGACATTGAGAGTCCGCTGGCAAGCGCCAAACGTCTTCCGTCCTCGCAAAGTCCGTCGGAAAGATCCATCATGGCGTTGGGGGAAAGTTTTTCCCTAAGCCAGCGGGCCTCTTTTAATCTCGGCTCGAAAGTCAGGTGCCTGCCGCTCGCAAAAGTTTTTCCCAGTGTTCCCGTGACCAGGACAAGGTCGCCCTCCCTGGCTCCGGACCTGAGAAGCGCTTTTCCCTTTTCAACTTTGCCGACGAGCGTAAGGGTTAGCGTCAGCGCTTCAGCCCTCACCGTGTCGCCGCCTATGATGGCAACGTTATACTTCTCCGCTTCAAGTCCCAGGGCGGTCACAAAGCGCTTTAGAAAGGCACTAGAGGCCGTTTTGGGCGCGGCCAGGGATAGTATGCCCCAAAGCGGGATGCCGGCCATAGAGGCGATGTCGCTCAAATTTACGGCCAGCAGTTTGTGAGCCAGAAGTTCAGGCTTTGTCCCCTTCAGGAAATGGGTGTCTTCGCAAAGCGTGTCGCAGGTCGCGATAAGATCCCATTTGTCGTTGTAGCGAAGCACGGCGCAGTCGTCGCCGATGCCTTGCAATACCCCGCCGGAGGAATTTCCGGAAAAAAGGGAATTGGCCAAATTGATAAGCTCTTGTTCCCGCATAGTGGCAGCTTATTCCGCGGGCTTAACGATCACTTTGCGAAGAGCTCCGGCGCGCTTCAAACAGTTGCTTACGCTGGAAAGCTGCGTATTTCTCACGGCTTCCGCCAGGTCGCCGAAATCGTTGGTCGTGAAGAGCGCGGTATCGGCCGCCCTCCTGACGAAATCTTCGGAGCTCCTTGAGTAGAGCGCGGAAGCTTCGGCCGCGGAATTTCTGATGCTTTCGAATTTGGCGGGGTCAAGCAGGTCGGACCTGCTTTCGGTGCAGGCCTCGAAGAGAAGCTTCGAGCACTCGTCGATCAGTTCCGAATCAGTCTTCAAATAGAGAAAAGCGTAGCCCAAGGCGTAACCTTGGTAAGCTTTGAAGCCGCTTCCCAAAACGGACTGACTGCCGTGTTTTTCCCTCAGCTTAGCCAGAACGGAAGCGAGCGGGCGGCGCAGGGAATAAGAGACGAGATACGGCAGGGCCGGATCGTTCTCAAAGCCCGGCAAAGCCGTGCCTATGACCGCCATGCCGGTGCTCTCAGGAGCGTAGAAAACTTTCTCCTCTTCACCTTCGGGAACTTCGTTCACCACGTCGGGCAGAAGCCGCGGGCGGGAAGGTCTCCTCTGGTTTTGGACTTTCTCGTTGCCCTTCATTAGGAAATCCTTCATTTCGGAATGAACAGCCATCAGGACGGCTTTTTCCTCGACGGGGCCGCTCACTATGATCTCGG
>JAFSWV010000010.1 GCA_017444325.1 bacterium
CCAGGCCTCAACTTTCGCTTTCATCTCGGGGTTGTCGGAGAGCGAAAGGAATTTTTCATAATGCGATATGGCTTCCTTGGTATCGTGGAAATATTCATCCATGAGAATGCCTAGCTCAAGGTAAACTTCGGGAAGATTAGGAGCTAGATAACTGGCCTGGACCAGCTTTTCCTTAGCCTGGACTTTGTTGCCATCGTCCCTCAATTCCTGGGACTCTTCGATGAGATGCCTCGCCTCTGCTTGATTCTTGCTGCAGGAGCAAAACGCAAAAGCCAGGAAAAGCAAAAAAAAGATTTTCAGAAGTTTCGCCATAGATTGCTATAAACTTAAGTTTATTAAGTTATTATAGCAAAAACGGCCGATTCTAGGATTCTTCCAAAATAAGGGTGCGGGACTGGGCGGGGGCGAGGGCCGTGTATTCGCCGGACAGCATGGAATAGAGCTGGGAAACGGCCGGATTGTGCCCCACTATAAGCATGTGCCCGCGCTCTTTCTGATTTTCAAGGATAATGTTGTAAAGCTGGCCGGCGGAGCAGTCGTAAAGCTCCTTTATCTCCTTCACTTCCGTTTCCTCGCCGATCAGATCCTTCAAATGTTTCAGAGTTTCCAGGGCCCTGACTGCGTCGCTGACCAAAACGACGTCGGGCGGAGGGACGGAGGCGGAAAGCTCCCTGGCCAGGAGCTTCGCCGCCTCGACGCCTTTAGGGCTCAACGGCCTGTCGTGATCGCTGCCGTAAAAATCGGCAGCGCTCACGGCGTAGGCGTGCCTCACGAAGGTGAGGCTTTTCAAATTAAGAACTTTGGCCAATTCAGTTTCTCTTTCTCATTAAGAGCAGCGCAAAGACCGCTATTATGCCAAGCAGAGCCGGTTCCGGCACGGGCGATTCAAGCGTCACTTTCAGGTCTTTGATGTCAACGTAGGCGCCGCTGCCCGTCAGATTGAGGCGGAGGTAATCCACCTGGTCGGAAGCGGCGACTTTCGTTCCGGTGATCTTGTAGCCTTCCACTTTGGTCGTGTTGTAGAAGGAGATCTCCTCAAGCTTCTTGTAGGAGGGCAGGGCGTTCAGCTCGAAGTCGTAGGCGATCCATTCGCCCCTGGGAGCGTTCTTGGTGAAGAGGCCCGTGTTCCTCGTGTAGTCGGTAAGCGAGAGCTTGATCATCTTCTGCCCGCTGGAAGAGACGGCGGAGAAGGCGCTCTGGAACTGGCGCTGATCCTCGTTCTGGGTCAGGTAGAAGTAGCCGTTGTAGTCCTCGGGGAAACGCAGCTTGCAGCTCACGCGGAAGTTGAGGTTCGTGCTGTGTCCCTCCGGCGCGCCAATGAAGATGAAGACGCCCTGGTCGGCGTTGGGCAGAGTGGAAACTTTGCTTCTGCCGAAACGGAGATAAGAGCTGGTGCCGTCGTTCTCGACAGTCGCGGAAAGCTGTTCGTTTTGGCTCCAAGAGCTGTCGGTCTCATCGAGCTCTTCCCCGACGCTCCCTTTGAAGTCATCGGAATAGAGCAGGTATCCCCTGCCTTCGTTGCCGCGCGGACGGATGAATTTCTTCGTGATCGTTCCGGCCTCGCCGGCTTCGATCTTAACGACGCCCAGGTCTTTTCCGAAGGCGGTGGACTCATCCTTGCAGCGGATGAACAAAGACGCCTTGTCGGAGAAGGAGCCGTTATCGGGCACGACTTCGAATTTGTCGGAACCGGAAACGATCGTGGCGGTATAGTTGATCGTTTCGGAAGGAGCCGCGTTGGTGAGAATCCATTCCGTCTCCAGCTCCCCTATCCTGAAAGGCCTGGGCGCGACGCCCAGGGAGGCTTTCTCAAGAGGCATGAGCTTGACTTCCAAGCTCTTGATCAGCGCCTCGCCAAGCCCCTTGGGCAGATACAGCCTCACGGAATCAACGGCAGTGCTAGGCTTGATCTGGGAGCCGGTCAGCGCTCCATCCACGGACATTTTGTCGCCGTCGACAAAGAGTCTGCGCAATATCTTGTTACCGGTCGCGGTGTTGACCTTGTAACCGTAGCTTATGAAAGCGTTGGTGGCGAACTCGGTCGAAACAAGATGCGGATTCTCCACGTAGTCGCTCAACTGGAGTTTGAAATCGCCGCCCTCGTTTATGAATTCGCTTTGGAACTGGCGGTCGGCGCTGTCCTGGCCCAGCACGAATTTCGAGACCTTGTTGTCGAGCAGGAAATCAATGTTGAACTGCAGGTCAAACTTGTCCTGCAGACCGCCCGGCATCCTTATCCTCGCGAAAAGCCCGTCCGCATCGGGATCGGAATGGGCTGCCGTCTCGATGTTCGAAAGCGATGCCAGTTTTTCGATGGGGTTTTCCGTGACGTAGCGCTCGACTTTTATGTCGTCCACGCAGAATTCGCCTTCGCCCCACTGGAAGAAGCGCAGCACCGAGAAGTAGTCGTCGACGCTGCCCTTGCTGAATACGCCGTAGCAGTCTTCCTCGACGCCGCCGTATTTAAGTCTTCTCAGGACGTGGCGGTTCGCGCCGTTGACTTTCACGGCGTCCGCTTCGATGAGCATCTCCAGATCCGTCCATTCGCCGTCCGGGAGATAGCCCCTGGACCTGAATTTGTTGCCTTCCTCGTCCTTGCCGTCGGAATCGAAAATAAACCCGGTGCCCTTGCGCTTGAAGACGCCTTCCGCGATGTCCGGCGTGAAGAAGGAGAAGGTCTTGTCTCCCTTGCCGGTCAATTTCACCCTGGCTGTGACGTAGAAGTAGCCGTGGGCGTGGGCTTCCGTCCATTTGCTCTTGATGCCCTGGATCTTCAGGTGCGGGGCGTAATTGCCGGTGAGATACCTGACCTCAAGATACTTGTTGGTCAAACCGTCTTTTATTTCGGCGCGCACAATGGAGCTGCCGTTGGTGGAGGGGCCGTATCCGACGGTCCAGCCGCCTTTGCCGATGATGGATTCGTCCGCCTCGTAGCTTTCGAAATCCTCGCTCTTCACAAGGTCGAAATAATCCGGGGAAACAGTCTTCAGCTTGAAGGATACTTCGGAGGTGGCGGAGAGCGCCGCGTCCTGTTCCAGAACGTCTTTTATGGTCCCTTGCGTGAAATCTTCCTTATAGAGCGTGTAGCCTTCCTCGTCGGAGCCGTTGGCCAGAGAGATCTTTCTCACGAGGCAGCCGGCAGCCTGGGCGTTTATTTTGACGATGCAGTAAGGTCTCTTTGAATTGGCTTTGGAAAGGTCGGCGGTCAGAGTGAGCGTTTCGGAGCCATAGAATTTTCCTTCCGCTTTGGAAAGCGTGAAGATGTTTTCCGGATCGTCGATTATCTCGGCCCTGTAGCCAATGTAGCTGTTCGGCACGGTATTCGTCAGGCTGAGAGCGCAGGTCGTTTCTTTCAGCGGGAAATAGGGCTCATCCGTGAAGGAGAGAGAGCCGACCTTCCATCCTTTGCCGTAAGAAAAGACCACGGCGCAGGGCTGAACGCCTTCCATGATGTTGTTTGCTTTGACGATCACGCTGTAGCGGCCGGCGGAACAACTGCCGAGCCTTAAGACTTCAATGTTGTTCACATGGTCGTTTAACGTGTGTTCTACTCCGTCAGTATCGACGACGGTAAGATCGAGGTCGTTGACGAGGGCCTTTTCAGCGCCCCAGGTGCCGGGATAGTCGGTCCAGCAAAGGCCTACGATCAGTTCGCAGCCGGCCGGTTTGTCGAAGTAGTTCGTCACCGCCTTGCCGGTGGTGCTAAAACTCATTTCGACGAAGGACATTTTGCCGTCCGTAGGCTCAAGGCTTTCTTTCACGTTCACGTGCCCGTGCCCTTCCACGTTGTTCGGCCTCTCGTTGGGGATCTCCATGAAATGGTAGTACTGGCCGGGGAAGAGCGTCTTGGCGCCGACGCACATGACGCATTTGACCAGCGCGGCGGAAGGAGATTCCACTCCCCTGTTGTTGGTCAGATAATCCCTGACGACAGCCGCGCAGCCGGCGGCGATGGGAGAAGCCATGCTTGTTCCGCCCATGTAGGTGTAGTACTGCGCTCTGGTGGAAGTCTTGTCAGCGCTCGCCAAAGTGGAATAGACGCCGGTCGCCGGGGCGATGATGTCCGGTTTGATACGGCCGTCCTCGCAGGGTCCCCTGGCGCTGAAGTCCGCGATGCCCTGGTGCACGCCGTCGTAAGGCTCGCACTCGGTGGCGAGCTTGGGACGCCAGTTTTCGGAACCGCCCACCGTGATGATGTTCTTGGCGGCGGAATCGTACATGATGGCGCTCTGCGTGGGCAGGTCGATCTTCTTGTTGCCGTTACCGCTTGAAAAGCAGATGGTGTAGTCCTTGTTGTTCCAGATGATCTGGTCGTAGAGGCGCGCGCCGGAACCGTAATAGCCGTCGCTGTTGCTGCCCCAGCTGTTGTTCATGACGCGGGCGCCTTCGTTGTAGGTGTTCTGCAGGTCTTCTTCCGTGCCGGAAGAGATGTAGCCGCTTCTTAATCCGGCGCACAGGCAGAAGATGTCGGCGTCGCAGGCCATGCCGCGATATTGTCCATTGCTGGCGGCGCCGTTGCCGGTGGCTGAGCCGCACACGTGCGTGCCGTGGTTGCCGGCGTCGGCCCAGTCGTCATAGGTGCCTCTTTCCCTGGCGATGCCGGCGGTGCCGCGGCCTTTGATAGTTTTGCCTTTGAAGTCCGGGTGGATGACGTCCGGGTCGCCGTTGTCAAGACCGGTGTCCTGGATGCAGACCATTTGCCCTTTGCCGGTGTAGCCTTCCAGCTGGAGGTCGTCCACGTTGCACAGAAATTCCGATCTGGCGACGTCGTTGCAGATCTCTTCCGGAGCGTAGGGTTCGAGGAAGGCCACGTCTCCCCTCTTGGCGATCTCATAAGCCTGGCCGTTCGTGACGAGCGCCTTCACGCAGGGTTCCAGCGTGTTGAAGAGCTCTTCGACCTCCTTGGCGCCAGCATCTTCCAGCGCTTCTTTTATCGCGGGAAGATATTCTTTCCTGAAGGTGCCGACCTGGACGGGATGCCATATCTCTTCGCCGATAATGTTAACGCTCGCTTCGTCCGCTCCAGGGTACGTCATTTTGTATTCCGGCAGGTATTCGCCGGCGTAAAGGATGGAGAAACGCTCTTTCAGATTCGCCAGCGCCGTCTCGTTCGCTTCCACGATGTAAGCGTTGGGCGGAATGTTGCCCAGGAAGTTTATGCCGAGAGCTTTGACCGCTTCCCGCTCTTCAGGCGTGAAATTGCTTTCCGGCTGCACAATGTAACGGCGCGTGCCGTCCGCCGAGAGCGAGCAGACCGGAGCCTGCAGGCTGTTGACGGTCGGCGAAGTAGGATCGATGGTCGCCTTTATAAGCCTGATTTTGCCGGGATCAGCGAGAAGGGTTAGAGAAATAAACGCTGCAAAAAAAGCGAGTTTTTTCATGTGGGTTCCTTAATTTGATCTTTATTACTCAGTGCTGTTGTCGTTTATAAATTCGCTAAGGCCCAAAGCCAGGGAAGCCGGATCTCCTTCCCCGGAGGAGATCAGTTTCATCTTGAGGCTGTATTTGCCGGTCTTCTTTTTCACGCTGGCTTTGACCGTTGTCCCTTCCGCGGGAGAGCCGGAATAAGTGATCACCTTGCCTTTGTCCTCGCCGCGGCAGAGGGAGTCTCCGACGAACCTGGTGTCGCCTTCCTTGGTGTTTAGGATCGCGATCTCATTATCTTCGCCGCACCTGTCCTTCAGGTTGTCCAGAATGACGCCCTTGCCTTTTATCGCGGCTTTGTCAGGCGGCGTGTAATAGATCATGCTGCCGTCGTAAGTCAAAAACGAGATATAGTTCGTGGCACCTTTGTCGGAATAGGAGAATTTGTCGTTCTTCGTCGCGTAAGAGAAGGAAAATCCGCCGTCTTTAACAACGAGCTTGCCCTTCTCGAGCTTGGGAGAGAACTTTCTGCCGATAGAGATGTTTTTCAAGGTGTTGAAGATCCCCATGTAGCCGGTGTATTCGACAGCGTCGCGCCCTTTTTTACCCAACGTTCCCGTCAAGGAGAAATTAAGGCTGCCCTTCCAGTCCAACGGCCTGAACGTACGGCGGCCTTTGCCGGTTGTGTGCTCGCCGGCGCGGTAGTGGAAGACCAGGGCGCAAGGCTGCGGGCCCCGCATGATGCTCTTGGCCCTAACGATCACTTTGTAATCGCCTTCCGGCGCTTCGTAGATGTGCAGAACTTCCACGTTGTTCAAATGATCGTTCAGGGTGTGCTTCGTGCCGTCAGGATCGATCACGTAAAGGTCGAGGTCATTCACAAGAGCCGTGTCCGCGCCGACCGAACCGGGATAGTCGGACCAGACGAGACCGACGTTCAGGTCGCAGAGGGCTTTCTTGGAATAGACGTTGGTGACGGCCTGCCCGTTCAAACTGAAGGTGAATTCATCGAAGAACATCTCGCCGTCCGTGGGCTCAAGGCTCTCCTTGATGTTGATGTGCCCATGCCCTTCCACAGCGTTGGGCCTGACGTCTTCGAATTCTTTTTCGTACTGCCCGGGGATCAGCGTGCGGGCGCCGGTCACCAGGATCGCTTTCACCAGCGCGGCGCTGGCTGAAGCGACGTTGCGTTTCTTGCTGAGATAATCCCTTATGATGGCGCAGCAGCCAGCCGTGATGGGGCTCGCCATGCTGGTGCCGGACATATAGCAGTAATACTCACTCCTTACGGAAGAGTGCACATTGCTGGACAGCGTCGAGTAAATATAGGTCCCTGGCGCCACGACGTCCGGCTTGATCCTGCCGTCCTGGCAGGGGCCGCGGCTTGAGAACCAGGCCATCCCCTGGTGCACGCCGTCGTCCGGCTTGGCGTCCTCGCCCTGATCGGGGCGGTAGCTTTCCGCGGCGCCCACCGTGATGACGTTCTTGGCGGCGGAGGCTTCGTTCATGGTGCTTTTCGGGGGGGCATAGGCGTATTTATTCGCGTTGCCCGATGAAAAGCAGACAGTGTAGTCTGGGAAAAGCCAGATCAGGGAATCGTAAAAACGGGCTTCCGAACTGTAATAGCCGTCGCTGGTGATGCCCCAGCTGTTGTTAATGACGCGGCAGCCGGAATGGTAAGTGTTAGTAAGGTCAGCCGCGTTGCCAACGCCGATATATCCGTTGCTTTTGCCTGCGCACAAAATGAAAAGCGAAGCGTCGGGCGCCATGCCGCGGTACTGGCCGCCGCTGGCGCTGCCCGTGCCGACGGCGGAACCGCACACGTGCGTGCCGTGGTCGCCGTTGTCGTGCCAATCATCATATGAGCCGCGCTCATTGGCGACTGTGGCGGTGGCGCGGCCGATGATCTTCTTGTTCTTGAAGTCGGGATGGATGTTCGCAAGGTCTCCGTTGTCCAAGCCCGTGTCATGGATGCAGACCATCTGCCCTTTGCCGGTGTATCCGGCCAGCTGCAGGTCTTCCAGGTTGGCGAGCGGCGCGCTCCTGGCGACGTCGTTTAGGGGTTTCGCCGGAGCGTAGGGTTCGACGAAGGCTACGTCTCCCCTCTTGGCGATCTCATAAGCCTGGCTGTTCGTGAGCTTGGTCTTCACGCAGGGTTCCAGGGTGCCGGAAACCTCCGCAATATCCGGCGCTCCTAAGGCTTCCAGCGCTCTTACGATATCGGGAAGGCATTCCTGCCTGAAAGTACCGACCTTGACAGAATAAGCGGTCTCCTCGCCGGCTGCGTCAACGCTTGATTCGTCAGCGCCAGAGTAAAGCAGTTTGTATTCCGGCAGGAATTCGCCGGCGTAAAGGATGGAGAACTTTTCCTTAAGCGTTATGAGATTTCTTTCCCCCGCCTCCACAAGGTAGGCGTTGGGCGGGAAGTTGCCGCGGAAGATGATCCCCAGCTTTTCAACTTCGATACGCTCGTCGTCCGTGAAATTGATTTCCGGCTGCACGACGTAGAGGCGCGTGCCGACGGAGGAAAGAGAGCAGACTGATGTTTGAAGACTGTTGACGGCAGGAGCAGTGGGATCGATGGTGGCTTTGGCCAGCCTGATCAATCCGGGATCGGCGAAAAGCGAAACTGTAAAAAGTGTGAGGGAAAGAGCGATCTTTTTCATATGTTTCCTTATTCTTTATCTTCCAGGGGAGGATCTTCGACAAACCAGCACAAGCTCGGCACAACCGAGGTATAATTCGGGTTGGAAGCCGTCTTTTTGACTTTCATCTTGAAATTGACTTTTCCGGTCTTTTTCTTCAAAGTAACTTTGATCTTCGTTCCTTCATAAGGCTCGCCGGAATAAGTGAAATTCTGGCCCACGGGCTGCAATTCGACTATGGAATCGCTGACGCAGTAAGGCGTCTCTTCGTTGGAATTGTAAAGCGTGATCCCGTAGTTGTCGTTGAAGTAGGGCATCACGGGATCAAAGATCGTTCCCTGCCCCTTGATCTTGCCTATGCCCTGCGTCAGCGGATTGGAATAGTACATGTCGTCGGCTTCATTGAAGGTCAAAATCGAGATGTAATCCTCAGCGTAGCGGTCGTTGTAGGTGAACTTTCCGGTGCTGATGGTGTAGATGAATTCGGAATATTCGTCCCGGAAGACATAATTGCCGTTCCTCTTTTCGGGAACGACCTTCATGCCGACGCAGATGTCGTTCAAAATGTTATAAAGCCCTATCACGCGGTTGCCGAGCACCTCGTCCAATCCGGTGGAAGGCAGAAATCCCGTCAGGGTGAGGGTGAAATTGCCTTTCCAGGCAAGCGGCTGGAGCTCGTAGTGCCCGGGCTTAGGCTCGTCCTCAGCAAAGAGCACAAGTGCGGAAATCATAAGCAGGAATGTAATCTTTTTCATGGTAATTTCTCCTGAATTATATTACATATTAATTTTACCATAAAAAAAGCGAGCTTTGCGCTCGCCTTTATTCCTCTATCCCCCATTCGTTGAGGCGGCCTTTTTTCTCCGCCTCCTCGAATTCCTCGTAGGCCATCTCCTCCTCGACCAGTTTCCTTATCTCCTCGCTGTCCGGGTCTTCCAATTCCTTGGCGCCCTTGTCGTTGTAGTAGGGGTCTTTGTATTCATCCCCGGTCTTTTTAGGCTTTCCTGCTTTCTGGGGTTTGGGCTTCTTGGCTTTCTCCGTCTGGGGAACGTCCGTTTCCTTGAGGACACCGACTTCGCCTTTCACTTTGCAGGCGAAACTCGCGATCTTGTCGGCGTCTTCGTTCTCAGGCACCCGTGAGTGGCCGGGCACCTGGAGGAAACTGAGTTTGGGAAATTCTTTCAGGTACTGCTTCAGCGCCTCGACCATTTCGATGTTAGCTTTCGGCGTCCAGCCCTTCGTCATAAGTCCTATGACGTAGGTGGAGTCGGAGCAGATGACGATGGCTTTCTCCTTGTCCTTTATGGCGGAAAGGCCGAATCTGACGGCCTCGAGCTCGGCGATGTTGTTGGTCACTTCGTCGCCCAAATAGACTCTGAAGTTCTTCCTGTACTGGTTATAGAGAAGGACGATCCCGCACCCACCGGGTCCGGGATTGCCTTTGCAAGCGCCGTCGCAGTAAAGATAGATGGTGTCTTTGTAGTGCGTGACGCTAAGAGTAGGATGTTTGGTCCTTCTTTGGTAAGAAGGTTCGCTCATTCCTCGGAGGCCTGCTCCATGATGGAATCTTCCATCTTGAAGTTGGCGTAAACGTTCTGCACGTCGTCCAATTCGTCAAGGGCGTCGATCAGCGTCAGGACCTGCTTGGCGGTCTTGACGTCGTTGACATCGACGGTGGAAGCAGGGATCTGCTCGAGGTTGGCCTCGATGTAGTCGATCTTGGCGTCTTCAAGCGCTTTCTTGACAGCCTCGAACTCGGAGATGCCGCAGGTGATCTCGAAGTTTTCCTCGTCGGAGTTCATGTCCTCGGCGCCGGCGTCGGAGACCAGCATGAAGAGGTCGTCTTCGGTGGCTTTGTTGAGGGGCACCCTGATGACGCCTTTCTTGTTGAACTGCCAGGCGACCGCGCCGTTGTTGGCCAGGGATCCTCCCCTCTTGTCGAGGGTGGTCCTCACTTCGGCGGCCGCGCGGTTTCTGTTGTCGGTCAGGACCTCTATTATGAGGCCCACGCCGCCGGGAGCGTAACCTTCGTAGATGATCTCTTCATAGGAGACGCCGGGGAGTTCGCCAGTGCCTTTCTTGATGGCGCGGGTCACGTTGTCCTGCGGCATGTTGACAGCCTTGGCCGCCAGGATAGCCGTTCTGAGCCTGGGGTTCATGTTGGGATCGCCGCCGCCGTCTTTGGCCGCGATGGTGATCTCTTTGGAGATCTTACTAAAGGCTTTTCCGCGCTTGGCGTCGGCAGCCGCTTTTTTGTGTTTGATACTTGACCACTTATTATGTCCACTCATACAAAACTCCTGAGTTTGGGATTTAACTAATTTTCTATTTCAGGCAGGTTCGCCCGCAGTTCTTCAATGGTCGTGCTGGCCGTGCCGGATTTTCCGACCACGATGCCGCCCGCGATGTTGGCCAGTTGGCAGGCGTCCCAGGGGGACGCGCCCGCGGCTAAAGCCGCGCCTAAGACGGCCACGACGGTGTCGCCGGCGCCGGAGACGTCGAAGACGCCCCGCAAGGTCGCCGCCTTCGCCCTTTTAACGGCCCCACCGCGCTCGCAGAGGGCTATTCCGTGCTCGCTTAGGGTAATGACGAGGCTTTTCACGTTATGGCGCTTAAAAAAGGCTTCCGCGATACCTGAGAGTTCCTCGACGGGCGCGCCCTTCGGCGTATAGCCGGAAAGGATCAGCGCTTCCTCGAGGTTGGGCGTGGCGAAGGAGCCGATGTACGGCGTCGCGCAGTAGCGGTTCGGATCGACGAGCAGCGGTTTGCCGGAGGCGGCCATCGTTTCGTTGAGCGCCTTATCGCACAGCCCTTTGTTGTAATCCTGGAGGATCAAAACTTCGCAAGTCGGGGCGAGTTCCCTGACCGCGGCGTAGAGCTTTTCGTGCACGGTGTCATCTTCTCTGATGATGCCGTCCCAGTCCACTCTCACGACGTGCTGGCTTCTGGCGATTATCCTCACTTTTCTGGTGGTGTGGATCGATTCACTCACGATGAGTCCGGAGCAATCCACGCCGGCCTTGGTCAAAAGATCCTTGAGGTGCGCGCCGTCGGCGTCATTGCCGATAGCGCCTATCATGACGGGCTCGGCGCCCAGCGACGCCAGATTCATGGCGACGTTGGCGGCGGCTCCCGGCATGTCGCTCTCGCTGGTCACGCGAACGACAGGCACCGGCGCTTCCGGGGAGATCCTGTTGACCTCGCCGCGGACGAAGTGATCGAGCATAACGTCGCCGACGACCAAAACGCGGCGGCCCGATATTCCGTCAAGAATGCTCTCGATCTTATTCTTCCACATTCTTCTTGGTGGCTTCGTAGGCGGTCTTGATCTGCTGGGCGATGTTGGGAGGAACTTCGCTGTAGTGCGAGAATTCCATGGAGTAACTGCCGGCGCCGCCGGTGATGGAGCGCAGTTCAGAGCAGAAGCGGAACATTTCCGCCTGAGGGACCTGGGCTTTGATCACCTGGAGATTGCCGTCCACGTCCATGCCCATGATCTGGCAGCGTTTCGAGTTGATGTTGCCGTTGATGTCGCCCATGAATTCCTGCGGGCAGGCAATCGTCACGTTCATGATAGGCTCAAGCAGGATGGGGTCCGCTTTCTTAATGGCTTCAGAGAAAGCCATGCGGCCGGCGATCTGGAAGGCGATATCCTTGGAGTCAACCGGGTGCTCTTTGCCGTCGTACAGTTCGACGATGACGTCCACGACGCGGCAGCCGGCGATGACGCCTTCGGTCATGCGGGACTGGATGCCTTTGTCAACGGAAGGAATGAAGGAGCCGGAAATAACGCCGCCCACGATCATATCCTTGAATTCATAACCCTTGTCTCTTTCATTGGGTTTCAAGCGGATAGCGACTTCGCCGAACTGGCCGGCGCCGCCGGACTGCTTTTTATGACGATAACGGACGTCCGCGGTGCCGCGGATCGTTTCATGGTAAGCGACTTTCGGAGTGGCGGTCTTGACTTCGGCTCTGAATTTGTCCTTGAGCCAGCGGAAGGAGACGTCGAGATGCACGTCGCCCATACCGGAGACCAGAAGCTCGTGCGTTTCCTGCGGACGATCGACATGGATCGTGGGATCCTCTTCGATCAGTCTGTTCAGACCTTCGGAGATCCTTTCTTCGTCGCCCTGCTTGGCGGCGGTCACGGCCACGGTCATGACGGGGTTCGGGAACTCGATCGGCGGGAAATCGACTTTGACGGCGCCGAGGCAGTCGTTAAGCCTGGTCTTTTTCAGCTTGGAGACGGCCACGATCTCGCCCGGGAAGGCGGCGTCAACGGTGATGCGCTCTTTGCCCTGCATGATCATGAGGTCGCCGAAGCGTTCCTTCTGGCCGGATGTCTGGTTCTGCACTTCGGTGCCGGAAGAGATCTTGCCCTGATAGACGCGCATGAAGGTGATCTGTCCGATGGAAGCGTCGGTCACGGTCTTGAAGACGTAGGCGCAGGCCGGGGCGTTCGGGTCGGGCTTGAGCTCGGTGTCGCCCACTTTCTTGGCGCCCTTGTCGGCGGGGCTGGGCAGGTAGTTCAGAATGGCGTCGATGACTTCCTGGACGCCCTGCAAAGAAGTGGCGGAGGTGACGAGGACCGGGCAAAGCAGGCCTTTGGCCACGCCGGCCTTGAAGGCCGTGGCTACTTCCGCGTCGGTCAGTTCGCCGCCGAAATATTTTTCCATCAAAGCCTCGTCGGTCTCAGCGACGGACTCGATGAGTTTCGTTTTCATTTCCTCGAAGAGCGCGGGGTCAGCGCTTCCGGCGTCGGAACCGAAGAGGGAGACCACGCCTTTGAAGTTCGCTTCCATGCCGACGGGGATGACTATAGGGCAGCACTTGCTGCCGAAGTCTTCCACGAGCGCGGCCAGGGTCTCTTCGAACTTCGCGCTTTCCTTGTCAGCCTTGTTGATGACGAACATGCGGGGCAGTTCGTACTTGTCAAGGATCTTGACGTTCTGGATGGCGCCCACTTCCACGCCCTTGGTGGCGTCCACGACGACGATCGCGCTGTCGGCGACCGCGGCGTTGGCGACGACCTGGCCTACGAAGTCAGTGTAGCCCGGCATGTCGCCGATGAAGACGTTGTGGCCGTTTGTGGTGAAGTAAAGGTTGCTGCCGTGAATGGAAACGCCTCTTTCCTGCTCCTCCGGGGTGCAGTCGGAGACGGTGTTCTTATCGAGGATCGTCCCTAGTCTCTGGGTCATACCCGTTTTGTTTAACATGGCTTCCACAAGGCTGGTCTTGCCGGAAGCGGCGTGGCCGACCACGATGACGTTTCTGATCTTTTCTACCGGGACATTTTTCATACTTTTGGGATTTGGTTGGGATTAATTGAAACTTTTAAATTTTTGATTTTATGATTATACAAAAAGCGCCTTTTCCTATCAAGGGGCGAACATAAAAAAAAGGCGCGGCTCGCGCCGCGCCTCAAAACTAAGCTTACTTGCCCATTTTCTTCAGGAAGATCTCCGCGCCGTTGCCGTCGCAGGGAGGCTTGAAGAAGATCTCGACGGTGTAGCTGGCGCCGGGGCTGTGCTCCTTCAAGTTGATCTCGTAGCGCGCCTCTTCCCTTCTCGTCTTGTCTATTGGGAGGGCTTTGGCTTTGGCCACCGGTTTGCCGTTCATGGCGATAGCGATCGTGCAGGGACGCTTGTAGCCGCCGCCCTTGACCATGACCTGGTATTTGCCGGGGCCTGTCACGTTGTTGGAGACGAGGAAGTGCACGTTGGTCAGGACATGCTTTTCGCTGGCGTTCCAGGTGCCCAGGAAGACGCCCCTGTCTTTTTCAACCATCTCTTTGTTGCGTTTCTCGAAGATCTCTTTCAACTGCGCGGCGTCCTTCAAAGTCCTGGCCGTCCACTTAGCCGGATCCTTGTCAGGCTCGGTGGCGCCGTCGGGGCCGTTGCTAACCCAGTTCTGCTCAAATTCCCTGACCTTCTTCTGGATCTCCGCCATATCGGTGCCTTTCAAGAGCTCCGTAAGATAGAGCTGCCAGCGCGGC
>JAFSWV010000078.1 GCA_017444325.1 bacterium
ACCTGGCTCTCAAAGACAGTATACATCTGGGGGATCGTCTCGCTGGAGATCGCGCTGACACGGATCACTTTGTCCTCGCCTTCAGCCCAAGCGGTATCGTAAACGATGTCGTCGGTCGTCAGGAGCGTCAGAGTGGCGTTGAGAGCGGTGCTTACCGTGTCAAGATTGAAGTCGCCGGAAAAAGTCCCCTCGTCCTGCAGCGAGGACGAAAGACGCACCCTGACGGTCTCCGTGTCTATGACATGGCTTTCGCACTTGGTCGTATGCGTAAGAATGTATTCTTCGCTCAAATCGGCGTTGTTTAAAAAATAGTCCCAGGCGTTGCTCATCGTCAAGTTGTCGTCGTACAGTTCAGCAATGACATAGGTGTCGCCGCTGGTCACGCCGCTTGCGGTCACTTCGACCTCCCTTCCGCTGCCTTCCGCCCATCCGGTGCTGTAGCTGATGAGATCATCGCATTTCAGATCGACCTGGGAAGACTGGCGGGTGTCGAAAGAAAAATCATCCGACCAGAGAATTTCGTATTCGGCGCAGACCGAGAGAGCCATGCACAGAACCAGGAGGAAAGAAAGCAACTTTGATCTTGCGGTCATAAGCCTCAATCAGTACTCGGTCACTTGCCCGGCTTTCGCCATGGAGCGCGCTTCCACGCTCTGTATCTCGGCGAAGCCCTGGGAGCTCACGGGGTTCAAGCCCTTGCTGGCTTCCATGGAGGCGTCGGCCTCGAAGTAGAGGCTGGCTTTGACGCCCGTCAGGGACTGGAAGAAGATGTTGCCTTTGTAGAGACCAACTTTCACTTTGCCGGTGGCTTTGGCGGCGAAGGTGTCGATTGCCGCGAAGGCCGCTTTCGTAGCCAGGTCATAGTAGCGGCCGTCGTAGATCTGCACCGCGATGAAGCGGGAGAGACGGTCGAACATAGTGGTGGCGCGCTTGTCGAGGATGGAGTGATAGACGTAGCGCAAAGACTTGCCGAGAAGCTCCATGCCCGGGGCTTCGTAAACGCCGCGGCTTTTGGTGCCGATGATGCGGTTTTCCAGGGCGTGGCTCATGCCGATGCCGTTGCGGCCGCCGATCTCATTGGCCTTGACCAGAAGGTCGAAAGGTTTCAGCTTCTCGCCGTTGATGGCCACAGGACGGCCTTCCTTGAATTCGATCTCAACGCTCTCGATCTTGTTGGGGGCTTTCATGGGCCAGACGCCCATGGTCGGTTCCACGATGGTCATAGCGGTCTCCATGCTCTCGAGATCCTCGGCCTCATGGGAGAGGCCGGCGACGTTGCAGTCCGTGGAGTAGCGCTTCTTGCCGCCCGGGAAAGCGATGATGCCGTGCTTTGCAAGGTATTCGCACATCTGGGTGCGGCCCGGGAATTCTTTCAGAAGCTCAGCATCGCGCCAGGGAGCGTAAACCGTCATCTTGGGAGCGAACTGGTTGGTGTATCTTTCGAACCTCATCTGGTCGTTGCCGCGGCCGGTGGCGCCGTGGACAAGGATGTCGATGCCGTGCTTCTTCATTTCCTGAACGAGCTTCTTGACGGTCACCGCGCGGCCGATGCCGGTGGAGTTCCAGTAGCCGCCATCGTAGGTGGCTTCCGCAGTAATGGTCTTGAAACAGGCTTCCGCCATCTCTTTTTTCACGTCCACGATGACGGTCTTGACGCCGCAGGGGGCCATTTTCTTAGCCACGTCGCGGATGTCTTTTTCATCGGGCTGGCCTAAGTCAGCCGTGAAGCACAATACTTTCGCCCCGGCTTCCCTTAACCTGACGGAAATAGTTTTGCTGTCCAGTCCGCCGGACACGCAGATGCCGATTTTTTTGCCTTTAAGATCATTGACTGTGAGAGCCATAAGTTTTTCTCCTTATATGTTGATTTCGTTTAATTTTATCAAAACAAGATTTCTAATCCAACGCTATTTTTTCGCTTTTTTCCATGACCTGGAACTTCTGCCACTTGCCGCTTCTGAAGCGGGCCCAGTAGATGATCGCGGAAATGGAAAACAGCACGCCCATTATGCACCAGACGGCGTAGACGTCGAGATGATATACTTCCGTGGACACGTACAGGGCCGGCACAAAGAAGAGCCAGCTGAGCAGCACGGAACAGACCATTGGGAAGATGGTGTCGCCGGCGGATCTCAGAGCATTGTTCAAACCGATGTTCACGACGTCAAGGAAATTGAAGAGCATGGTTAAGTAGAGGAGGTTCCTGGTCATGACGTAAACTTCCTCAGTGTGCCTGCCGCCGCAGAAGGCGTTGAAGATATCCCTGGTGAAAAGGATGATGACGGCCGCTATTATGACGACCATGAATTCGCCCAGCCACAGGCCCTGATAGACCGCCTTCTTGCCGAGATCTTTCCTGTCCATGCCGATATATTGCGCCATTATTATGGCGGCGCCGGCCGCCACGGAAAGGATGGGCATGAAGATCAGGTTTTGGATGCTGAAGGTGACGGTCGTGGCATTCAAAGCGTCGTCAGATATCCTGCCGGTGAACATGATCTGCGCGGAGAAGGCCGCGTTGTCAAGCCCGAACATCAAGCCGGTCGGCAGACCGAACCTAAGAAGATTGAGAAACGAGGACTTCCTGAAACGCCATTCCCTAAAGAGGTGGTACTCCTTGGTGGACGGCATGAAGAGAATAAACATGACAAGAGCAAACGTCGTGAAAAGCCCGGCGATTATCGTGGCCACGGCCGCGCCCGTGATACCCATTTCCGGCGCTCCGAACTTGCCGAATATGAAGACGTAATTTAAAAAGACATTGGCGGCGCAGCCGAAAACGTTTGAGATAGTCGAGACCCAAACCATCGAGCGACCGTTGAAAAAACTCGACAGAACGATGTTGGTCAAGGGAATGATCATGTAAAAAGCCATGTAAGAGAAGTAGGCTTTCTCCATGACCTGAATTTTTTCGGCGTGATCGGCCAATTCGAGAACGTAGATACCGGCGTGTCTGGAGATCCATGGCACCGTACAGCCGACCAGCCAGACGAAGTAAAGGCTCTGCCAAATGCTGACCGAGACCATCTTCTTGTCCTTGGCGCCGAAATACTGCGCGACCAGCGTGGTGGTGTAAAGCGCCACACCGGCGAAAAAACTCTGGACCGTAAAGGAGAGGACGCCGGCGCCCATGGAGGCGCCCGCGGCGTCCAGTTCGTAATGGGCCAGCATCATGCGGTCGCAGAACAGAAGGACCGCGAAAGAGGCGTTGGTTATGAGCATCGGGAAGGAGACCTTGATGATCTTCTTCATGATCTCCCAGCCTTTCACTTGCTCATTCATGTTAATTTCACTATCCATATTTATTTATTTTACTAAATATGGCGGTTTTGAATATACGACGTAATATTTCCCCTTGTCTGGGAAAGGAATTTAAAATATAATATCCCCCAAATAATTGAGGGGAATCTATGCCTGAAAAGAAAAAACTGATACCGAAAGCGCTGGAACCGGTAATTTTCCTCATCATCTTCTTCGCGCTTTTCGGCTCCATGGCCCACATCATGGGAGCCAAGAACATGGTCAGGACGATCATGTCCACCGGCCACGACCTGCTTTTGAACACCTGCTTCTACCTTATGGCGGTCTGCGTATTGGCTGGCGCTCTTTCCGCCCTGCTGATAGAATTCGGCGTCGTTTCCGCTCTGGAAAAACTCCTGAGGATCTTCATGAAACCGATCTTCAATCTGCCCGGCGCCGCGGCGTTGGGCGGAGTGATGACCTTCTTCTCCGACAACCCATCCATCATCGCTTTGGCGAGGAACCGCTCCTTCAGCCGCTTCTTCAAGAAGTACCAGCTCGTCTCGCTGACCAATTTCGGCACGGCCTTCGGCATGGGTCTTATCGTTCTGACCTACATGATGAGCTTAGAGGGCGAAGGCTTTGTCACGGCGGCCGCGGTGGGATTTTTCGGCGCGGTCTTCGGCGCGGTCGTCTCAACCAGGATCATGCAATTCTTAGTTAAGCCGATAGTCGGAGACGAGCCGGCTATCACGGAAGAAGAGATCAAAAGGATAGAGGAAAAGGAAAATCAGGAAGGCGTTTTCAAAGAGGAGAATCTTTTCACCCGCTTTTTGAACGGCATCCTTGACGGCGGCAAGAACGGCGTGGA
>JAFSWV010000079.1 GCA_017444325.1 bacterium
CGTTTCCTTCAACGCGCCGAGGGCGGAAATAGAGAAAAGACAGACGGTCAAAACGACCGCCGCCGAAGTCAAAATATGTTTTTCTTTCTTCATAAGCTTTAAAAATAGGGGATAAAAAACCATTTTATATTATACGCTTATGGCTATCGGCGGTCAACACGAAAAATTTTAGCCTTGGGGGCGCTTTACAAAAATGGTAGAATTGAACTGGATATTGCATGATATAACCCGTAAACATTAAGGAAATCTTATGAGAAAGCCATTGTTGGCCCTCTGCGCTCTGACTGCGGTCATGAGTTTTTGTCTCCAGGCTGAACCTCAGCCATATCCTCCCGGCCGCATAAATTTGAAGACAGCGGTCGTAGTTTACAATCCGATCGTCACCAACACCATCGAGAAAGCCCACGGCGGGATCATTTCCGAAGAGATGGGCTGGGGCAACGCCACCAACACCGTTGAGAACATCGTGAACTGGTGGCGCCAGTGCTCCCGCAATATGGTCAACATTGAAGTGGTCTATTGGACGAACCTCTTCCAAGTCATGAAGAATATGCCGGAGAGGAACAAACCAGCTTACCGGCCTTCCGTTGAAAAAGTCTTCGACGCGGCCGTGAACAGAAAGGAATTCCAGGTCGGCCACATCGATGAGATGTACTGCATGACCAACGACGTGCCCTACGTCTGGGAAAAGATCAAGAACCAGGAGATCAACCTCGTCATCCAGGTCGTCTTCCCCTTCGGGCCGGGCGGCTGGGAATCCCTGATGCAGGGCACAGGCTCTTCCTGGTGCAACAGCTGGGGACGCCATGCGCCCATCGAGCATTGCTTCATGACCGTTTACCCGACGACCGAACGTCAGGACACGCCGATGGAGAACTTCGGCCACGCCTTCGAATCGCTGATCTCCACTTACTACATGAACAGCGAAGACTGGAACTACAATCCCCAGGGCAACGAGTGGAGCCTCTTCACGCGCCAGTTTGCCAACACCAACGCCAACTTCTGCCAGGTGGGCTACGTGCACTACGCGCCCAACACGCCGACAGATTATCTATGGGGCGAAGACACGATCGTTTACTCTTACGCTCCCGGCTGGCTCAGGTATCCGAATATGCTGAAATATCCGCCGGTCGCTATGAATACGCGCTACTGGGGCGGCGGCGTTAACTTCAACCATAAACAGTGGCTCTTATACCACGCGCCGCAACGCTATGGCATCTACAGGGGCCACCTGATGAACTGGCTGACGATCTTCCTGAACCTCAATACCGCCGCGTATCCCATGACTCCGGGCGAGACGCTTGTACAGGAAGTCGATCCCAGAGGCTGGTTCACCTTCCAGGTCCACGCGCCGGCCGGCACCACCGCCGTGGTCTTCCGCGCCGAGAGCCCGCAGTGGGCGCTGCACAGCGGCATCAGGAAAGAATACATCCCCAAGCGTTACCGCATGGGTCAGGAGAGTATCGGCAAAGCCTACGATGAATTCACAGAGCCCAAGGAAAGGTCCACCGACAAGACCTGGGTCATCACGCCGGACAAGGAATACGCCAAAAACATGGAAGGCAACTGGTTCTTCATCTGCGGCGGCGGAGATCCCACCAATTCTCCTTTGGGCCTTTGCGAACTGAAAGTCACGGCGGAAGTTCTGCCCAAACCGGAAGCGGAGCCTTTGGAAGTCAAGGTCACCATGCCTGAAAAAGTGGAGGGCGATGAAGCCCAGATCGTTTGGACCGCCACTGATCCCAAAGTCGGCCTGAGAGGCGTTGAGATCAGTTTCAGCGGAAACGGTCCCTCCGGACCTTTCGAACCGATCTGCCACGATTTCGCTTTCGAACTCACTTCCCCTTACCGCTGGTTTTTGCCGGAAGGCTCCTATGAAAGAGCCTGCGTGAAAGTGGAAATAGAGGACTGCTACGGCAGGACCGCCTTCGCCATATCCAATCCCTTCTCCATCAACACCGAGAACGAATGGCAGATGTACGACGTGCCTATGGCCGACGACGCCTGGGGCGACCGTCTCATCGGCACGAAAGCCGGCACCGACGGCAAGGACTATTACTTCTCCAAAGGCAACGTGAAGATGAGCCCCTTCTTCCGCCGCTCCGGCAATGCCTGGCAACCGCTGGAAAACATGCCCTGCGGCAGAAGGGACGACATGACGGATCTCGTTCCTTACAACGGCGGCCTTATCACCTCCCTCGGCTACACCGTTATGGACGCCGACTCCAACCGCTTCACCGAAACGGCCCTGGCGTTCTATGATCCCAAGACCGGCAAATGGGAGGAAGGCAAGCACGTAAGGGGCACGGCCAGCGGCGCGGCCATGGCTTCCGTGGCCGACGGCTCGCTCTTCATAGCTGAGGAAGGCTCCGACCACGTCTCCCTCGTCACCGACTGGAAGAAGCGCATCCTTAAGCCCTTCTCCAAAGCGCCGGGCGGACCCTCCTACCAGTGGGCCGCCGCCAGCGACGGCAAGAGCGGAGCGTTCTTCGTCAAGTTCGACGGCAGCGACCCCAACAAACCCAAGGGCATCGTCTTCGTCGTCAACAACAGGGGCGAACAGATGGTCCTGGGCGAAACGCCCTACCCGCCGGGCGTCGGCTGCTCCATGGTCTTCCTGCCCCAGAAATACTCCAAGGAAAAGCACGCGAAACTCCTCATATTGAGAGGCGGCCAGGGTATCCGCCGCCCCTGGATCGAACACGAGGACGGCAAGCGCTTTAACGTCGACTGCCACAAGAACAACCTCATGATCCTCGACCTCCACACCGGAAAGTGGGAAGTTAAGACGCTGCCGGTGCCCACCGACGAAGGCAGCCGCCTCACCCTAGTCGGCGACAAGCTCTACCTCCTCGGCGCCTCCAACATCCACAACCCCCTCAGAGTCAAAACTCTGAAAACGTACTGATCGCCTGATCACGAAAGGCGGACTTTTGTCGCTACGCAAAAGGCATGTGCCCTTGGCAAACAAGCTTCGCTGAGTTTGCTTACGGGCGCATGCCTTTTTGCTTCGCTCCCAGTACAAAGCGAGAACGCAGCATGTACCCCTAAGCGAACTCACGGAGGATGCTAATCAAAGCCATGCACGCGTAGTCCGTGAGCGAGGGGTATATGCTGCGTTCTCACGATGCACGTGTAGTCCGTGAGCGAGGAATATGTGCCATTTTTTTGCTGCAAAGCAAAAGAAAAAGGACCGCGCTTTCGCGCGGTCCTTTAACCTTTAACCAACAACCAATGGAATCTTATCAACAACTGACGGGGGAGTGCACCGTGTAGGTGCCGTAGCAGCCCGGAATACGGCGGTATTTGCAACGGGGGCAAAAGCGATTGAACGGGCTGACAGACTTGAAATTATGCCCGCACTTCAGGCACTTTTTCAGGGTGTGTTCATGTTGAGCTTTCATTCTTGTCCCTCCTTTTAGAAGTGAAACAGTTCTTGATAACTGACTAGTATAAAGCAAATAGCGTGCCAAAAAAATTAACTTGCTGTTTTTCAGCAAGTTAATTCTTTTTAGGAGGGCTGCTTTTGGGAAAAAAAGCAACAGGGGAAGCAACCCCTTGGGAAATTCTTGCAAATCACGGTTTGGCCGTTTCCGGGACCGGCAGGGCCGTCTCGAAGACGAATTCTCCTTCCTTTATTTTGACCGTAACGGAGGAGCCTTCCGGAATGACCTGACCAAGGAAAGCCTCCGCAAGTCTGTCTTCCAGTTCGCTTTCCACCACTCTTCTGATCTCCCTGGCGCCGTAGCGGGTAGTGTTGCCCATATCGCAGAGCTTCTGCTTGGCGGCCGGGGTGAGCTTCAGCGTTATGTTCTTGGCGTCCAGGCGCGAGGCGACTTTCTCGACTTCCAGATCGACGATCTGGAGGAGCTCTTCGCGTTTCAAGGCCTGGAAGATCAAGATGTCGTCGAGCCTGTTGATGAATTCCGGCCTCAGAGTCTTGCGCGCTTTTTCCAAAAGCCGGGTGCGCAGCGTCTCGTAATTGCTCGCGGCATCCGATGAACCGAAGCCCATGGTCTTGCCTTCCTGGAATTCCTTGGCGCCCAGGTTCGAAGTCATGATGATTATCGTGTTGCGGAAATCGACCAGGCGGCCTAAGCTGTCCGTCATGCGGCCGTTCTCAAGGACCTGCAGGAGCGCGTGCAGAACGTCCGGATGGGCTTTCTCCACTTCGTCCAAAAGAATGACGGAGAAGGGGCGCTTACGAACTTTTTCCGTCAGCTGTCCGCCTTCCTCGTGGCCGACGTAGCCCGGAGGCGAGCCGAAAAGCCTGGAGACGTTGAATTTTTCCATGTATTCGCTCATGTCGAGCGTGATGAGAGCATTCTCATCGTTGAAGAGGAACTTCGCAAGCGCGCGGGCCATCAAACTCTTGCCGACGCCCGTCGGTCCCAAAGCGAGGAAAGTGCCGATCGGCCTGGCTGGATCCCTTAGGTCCGCCCTGGCCCTTCTCAGGGCTCTGGACAGCGCGTCGATGGCTTTGTTTTGGCCTACTATGGTTTTGTGCAGTTCCTTTTCCATGCGCCTCAATTTCTGGCGCTCCTCTTCCTCGAGGTTCTCTACAGGAACGTTCACCCAGCCCGCGATAACGTTGGCGACATCACGAGGCGTGACCGCCATGGGGCTTTCCTTTTTCAGCTCCAGTCTGCGCAGCTGCGCTCTGGCGCCGGCTTCGTCAAGCACGTCGATAGCTTTGTCTGGGAAGTAGCGGTCAACGATGTAGCGGGCGCTCAATTTGACGATAGCGTCTAAGGTCTCTTCGGAATATGTAACGGAGTGGAACTTTTCGTAGCGGGCTTTCAGGCCTCTTAATATCTCAAGCGTTTCCTCGGAGCTGGGAGGCTCAACGGAAACAGGCTGGAAGCGTCTTTCCAAGGCCGCGTCCTTTTCCACGTAGCGTCTGTATTCGTTCCTCGTCGTGGCGCCGATGCAGTTGAATTCGCCTCTAGAGAGCGCGGGCTTCAGCATGTTGGCCACGTCGTTGGCGGAATCCTGCACCGACCCGGCGCCCAGCATAGTGTGCATCTCGTCGATGAAGAGGATCGTCTTGCCGTCCTCTTTGAGGGCGCTGAGAAGCTTAATGACTTTCTCCTCGAACTGGCCGCGGTAGGCCGTTCCGGCCATCAGGCGCGACAGGTCGAGCGCGAAAACTTTCTTGCCGAGCAAGGGTTCGGGAACTTTGCCTTCCACGATCCTTTTGGCCAGGCCTTCCACAATGGCGGTCTTGCCGACGCCGGCTTCGCCCAGAAGCACGGGATTGTTCTTCTGCCTGCGGCACAAAATGACGGAGAGGCGGTCTATCTCTTTTTCGCGGCCGATCAGCGGATCGAACTTGTCTTCCTTAGCCAGCTTCGTAAGATCGACGCCGAAAGTCGAAAGGATCTGGTAAGGATCGGGCTTTTCTTCCATCTCCTCGTCGGGGGGAAGATTTTCCCCGGCGCCCGGAGGCGTAAGGCCGCGGCGCCGCAATTCCCTCAGGTAACGCAGATCGCTGGGATTGACCTTCTTCATGTCCAGCGGGATGAATTCCACCCTGATCCTGGGGGAATTCTCCTCGTCGTCCTTTTCGTTCCTTAAGTCGCTGCCCAATCTTTCCTCGATGAAATTCTGGACTTTCTCCTCCGTGATTCCGGCGCTGTCCAGGTATTCCCAGGCGAGGGAAGAGCCCTCGTGCAGAAGGCCCAGAAGGATGTGCATATCGTAGATCTGGCGATGACCGTGATTCTTGGCATAGACCCCGGCGTAGGTAAGCGCGTCGCGGGCCGCCTGGGAGAAGACGGGTTCGCCAATGACTTTCTCATCGTCGCTACCGGCGTATTTGCCCTCCACGGCTCTGCGCAAAGCCTCTTCGGTGACGCCGAAGGAGCTTAGGAATTCGCCGGTGGGTCCGCCGGGTATTATAAGGAGCCCAAGGAGCAAATGCTCGGGCGCCACGAAGCAATCGTTGTAAAAGATCGCTTCTTTCTTGGCGTTTCTGATAGCCTGCTGGGCTCTGGGAGTAAGATTTGATTGCATATCAATTAATTTTCACTGCTAGCTGTGTATCTCTTCTGTTCCTCGACGAGGAATTTCTTCCATTCGTCGATCTCACGTCTGACCATCTCGGGATTGGTGCTGCCGATGGTCTTTTTCGCTTTGACGGATTGCTCGGCGCTGGATATCTCAAGTATGCCTTCGTCCATAAGCGGGGAGATCTTGGCCAGATCTTCTTTCGTAAGCGAAGTCAGACCACAGCTTTTCTCGTTGGCCATGGCCACAGCCTGGCCAACCAAACCGTGCGCTTCCCTAAACGGCACGCCTTTCCTGACAAGATAGTCGGTCCAGTCCGTAGCGAGGAGGAAAGAATCGCTGACAGCTTTTTGAGTATTTTCGCGTTTGTAGGTGACGGTCGGAAGCATTGCCGATAGGATCTGCAAAGAAGAGAAAAGCGTTTCCGCCGCGTCAAACAGCGGCTCTTTGTCTTCCTGAAGATCGCGGTCGTAGGCCAGTGGCAGACCTTTCGTCACGGTCAGCAGCGCGACCAGATCGCCGTAAACTCTTCCGGTCTTGCCTCTCACCAGTTCCAATATGTCGGGATTCTTTTTCTGCGGCATCAAAGAGCTGCCGGTGCAGAAGCGATCCGCGATATCGATGAATGAGAAGGGCTGGGACATAAAGAGAATGAAATCCTCCGCCAACCTCGAAAGGTGCATGGCGCAGATAGCGCAGGCGCTGAGGAACTCCAGCAAACAGTCCCTGTCGCCAACAGCGTCCAGGCTGTTGTGAGCAACGGAATGGAAGCCCAGTTTCTCCGCCACCAATTCTCTATCCAAAGGCAGGCCGCTGCCGGCCAGCGCGCCAGCGCCGAGCGGCATCGAGCGCAGAAGTCTCGAGAACTCGTCGCTGAAGCGGCCGAAGTCCCTGTCCAGCATCTCGACGTAAGCCAAAAGGTGATGGCTCGCCAGAATCGGCATGGCGTACTGCAGGTGCGTGAAGCCCGGCATAATGACGTCGGAATTCCTGTCCGCCAGCACGACCAGCGCGCTCTGCAGATTGCGGATATAGACCTGCATGCAACTGACGGCGTAGCAGAGGTAGAGCCTTTCGTCCAAGGCGATCTGGTCGTTCCTGCTCCTGCCAGTGTGCAGTTTGCCAGCGGGCGTTCCTATCTTTTCCTTCAGCGCGGACTCTATGTTCATGTGCACGTCTTCTTTCTTAGGATCGAAGACGAAAGTCCCTTTCTGGATCTCCTCGCCGATCTCGCTTAAGCCTTTGTCGATGGCGCAGAACTCATCTTCGCTGAGCAAGCCTACGCTTCTTAACATCGCGGCATGCGCCTTTGAGCCGGCAATGTCGAAATTAGCCAGCAATTGGTCGTAAGAGACGGACTGCGTGTAAGCTTCCATCAAAGGGTCGGCGGCGTCCTGGAAACGGCCGCCCCACAATTTTTCATTTTTCTTTTCGGACATAATGATAATCTCCCAAATAACGATTATAGCAAATCGTCTGGAGTTATCATTCCTTTTCGCTGGCTTTCACTTTTTCCCAGTAACGGTCGAGGGTGGCAAGGTCCTGGTCGCGCATGACGAGGTGATCTTCTTCCAGGAGCTTTTCCATTTTTTTGAAGCGCGCAATGAATTTTCTGTTGGCGGACCGGAGAGCTTGTTCCGCGCTGATATTGAGGAAGCGCGCTAGGTTGACCAAGGCGAAAAGAAGGTCGCCGAATTCTTCCTCGATGTGGTCCTGGTTGTTTTCGGCTCGGGCTTCTTTTAGTTCCTTGAACTCTTCTTCGCATTTTTTGAAGACGGGCTCTATCTCGGTCCAGTCGAAATTTTGTTTGGCGGCTTTTCTTTGTATTTCCGCGGCTGCGGCGAGGGCGGGCAGCGTGTTGGAAAGGCCGTCCAGGACGGATTTCCTGGTCTGGGCTTTTTCCTCTTTTTTGATGGCTTCCCAGTTTTTCATCACTTCTTCGGAACCGGAGACGTGCAGCGTTCCGAAGACGTGGGGATGACGGTGGACGAGTTTGTCGCTTTCGGCGTTAAGGATGTCGGCGGAGTTGAAAACGCCCTGCTCTTCGAAGAGCTGGGCCTGCATGAGGGCGTGGAGAAGGACGTCGCCGGCCTCTTCTTTTATCTCTTCGGTGTCGCCAGATTCTATGGCGTCTATGAGCTCGTGGGCTTCCTCGAGGAAGTTGGGAGCCAGGGAGTAGGAAGTCTGCTCTTTGTCCCAGGGGCAGCCGTCCGGGGCTCTTAAGGCCGCTATTACGGCGCTCAGTCTAAGGAAAGCCCTGGCTTTTTCTTCAGCGTTGTTTACGGGGCGTTGTTCTTTTTCCGTCATAAGATCACCAATCTTTTACTTGCTTTCTGATTTCTTCGACAAGCGTGTTTTTGACGTCGTCGAAAGCGAAGGAGGCGCTTGTCAGGTCTCTTAGATTCACAGGTCTTTTGCCGACGAGACCGCAGAGATTCATGTATGAAAAGGGCGTGAGGTCGGCATCTATGTTGAGGGCCAGGCCGTGGAAGCTCACCCAGTTCTTGAAGGCTAAACCCATGGAGGTGAGCTTTCTTTCGCCGCGCCAAACATCGAGATGCTCTTCGCCTGTTTTGCTCTCCCAAACGCCGGTCAGGCCTTCTATCGTACAGGTCTTGGCTCCGTAAAATTTGGCGGTCTCAATGACGCTCTGCTCCAGGAGGCGCAGGAAAGACTTGAGGTCTCTTCTTCCTTTTGGCAGGAAGAAAATGGGGTAGGCCACGAGCTGGCCGGGGCCGTGGTAGGTGATGTCGCCGCCTCTTTCAACGTTGACGACCTCGATATTTTCTTGTTCCAGCTTTTCCTTGGGGACGAGAATATTGCTTATGTGCCCGGTCTTGCCTAGGGTGAAGACCTTCTGGTGCTGGGTTAAGATCAGTGTGTCATTGATCTCGCCGGCGATCCTAGCTTTGAGGAGCTCCAGCTGTTTGGCATGCGCTTCGGCGTATCTGGTCAGGCCGAGGTCGAGAACTTCAAATTCCATAAACGTTTTCCCGCCAGGCTTTGTCTGCTTCCGTTAAGGGCCTAACGACTCTGCAAGGGGAGCCGAAGGCCAGAACGTTAGCCGGAATGTCTTTCGTAACGAGGGAGCCGGCGCCGATAGTGGTGTTTTCGCCGATCGTGACGCCGGGGAGAACGATGACGCCCGTGCCCAGCCAGACGTTCTTGCAGATGTGGATGGGAGCGTTTTTCTGGAGGAAAAGCTTCCTGCCCTCGGGGTCGAGGGGATGGGCGGCCGTGGCCAGGACGACGTTGGGCGCGATCATGACGTTGTCGTCGATGTAGATGTGGGTGTCGTCTGTCAGCGTCAGGTTGAAGTTGGCGTAAACGTTGTTGCCGAAATGGGTGTGGCAGCCCCAGTTGGCGTGAAGGGGAGGCTCGACATAGCAGTTTTCGCCCATTTCCGCCAGCAGTTCCCTTAAGCGCTGCTCCCTGAGTTTAGGCTCGTTCGGCTTGGTGGCGTTGAAGGCGTAGAGCCTTTCTAAGCAGAGGTTCTGGACCTTCATGAGCTCTTCGTCGGAAGAGTTGTAATAAAGGCCCTTGTGCATGGCCTCGATAAGGGGCTTCAATTTCTCGGATATCTCAACTGGGTAACTCATGGAAAAAAGTATAGCAAAACGAAAAAGTTTTGTGGCTTAGTATTGACTCAGAAAGCCCTTGCTTTCAAGGACCTGTTTTGGTAGAATTTCTAATTATTCCAAAGAGTGAAAAAGGATATGTCTGAAGGCAAAGAGATCCGCATGAAAGGACTGGGCGTTTCGCCCGGCGTGGCCATCGGCCGCGCCATCGTGCACGTGCACGCGCAAAAGCAGGAGAGCGCCATGTCCCTGCGGACGCCGGCTGAGGAAGAAACGCGCTTTTTGGAAGCCCTGAAGAGCTCCAAAGCCCAGCTGGAAGACTTGCGCCAGAGACTGAACCAGGAAGGCAAGGTGAAAGAGGCCGCGATCTTCGAGGCGCATTCTCTTTTCCTGGACGACCCGGAAGTTTTGGGGCCTATCAAGAAAGCCATCGCCAAAGGCTTCTCCGCGGAAGGCGCTTTGAACAACGTCATGAACCGCTGCCTGGCGGTCTTCGAGAAGATGGGCACGCCGGAAGCGGAGCGCCAAGCCGCGGACGTCAGGGACATCACCGCGAGGATCCTGAACAATCTGGGCGGCGGCCCGGCGGAAGTGACGGTC
>JAFSWV010000080.1 GCA_017444325.1 bacterium
GGTCTGGCCGGTGAAGGTCCCGATCAAGGCCTACGCCGAGCGCCTGCGCCCGGTCGAGCCGCTGGTCACGAAGGTCCGCATCATCGACACGTTCTTCCCCGTCGCCCGCGGCGGCGTCTACTGCATCCCCGGCCCGTTCGGCGCCGGCAAGACAGTCCTGCAGCAGGTCACGAGCCGCAACGCCGACGTTGACATCGTTATTCTGGCGGCCTGCGGCGAAAGGGCCGGCGAAGTCGTGGAAACGCTCCGCGAGTTCCCGGAACTGATCGACCCGAGAACGGGACGCTCTTTGATGGAACGAACCATCATCATCTGCAACACCAGCTCCATGCCGGTGGCGGCCCGCGAAGCTTCCGTTTACACGGCGGTGACGCTGGCCGAATACTACCGCCAGATGGGACTGCACGTTCTTCTGCTGGCTGACTCCACTTCCCGCTGGGCCCAGGCGCTGCGCGAAGTGTCCGGCCGCTTGGAAGAGATTCCCGGCGAAGAAGCTTTCCCGGCTTACCTGGAATCTCTTATCGCGAACTTCTACGAAAGGGCCGGCTACGTCAAATTGTACAACGGCGAGAAAGGCTCCGTCACGATCGGCGGCACGGTCAGTCCCGCCGGCGGCAACTTCGAAGAGCCCGTCACGCAGGGAACCTTGAAAGTCGTGGGCGCTTTCCACGGTCTTTCCAGGGAACGTTCCGACGCCCGCAGGTACCCCGCCATCAACCCGCTGGACTCTTGGAGCAAATACCCCAACCCCGTTTCTGAGAAAGTTCCGGAAGCCAGGGCTATTCTGAGGCGCGGCAACGAAGTCAACCAGATGATGAAAGTGGTCGGCGAAGAAGGCACCTCAATGGACGATTTCGTGCTCTTCCTGAAGTCCGAATTTTTGGACAACGCTTTCCTGCAGCAGGACTCCTTCGACGAAGTCGATGCGGCCTGCTCTTTGGAGCGCCAGCGCTATGTCTTCGAGAAGATGCTCTCCATCATAAAGACGAAGTTTGCTTTCGACACCAAGGACCAGGCCCGCAGCTTCTTCCTCGAACTGACCAGGGAATTCAAGAACTGGAACATTTCGCCCTGGGGCAGTGAGAAATGCAAGGCAGCCGAAGAGCTTCTTGATAAACACGTCGCGGAGCGCAGAGCCTAAAGGAGAATCGATATGCAGACTATACACACCAGAGTTTTACAGATAGCAGGCAGCGTTATTACGGTCTCCGCCACGGGCGTAGGCTACAACGAGCTCGCGGAAGTCACCAGTAAGAGGGGAACGTCCCTGGCCCAGGTCATCAAGATCGCGGGCGACCTCGTGTCGCTGCAGGTCTTCGCGGGCGCAAGAGGCATCGCCACCAACGACGAAGTGCGCTTTCTTGGCCGCAACATGCAGGTATCTTTCAGCGACGATCTTTTGGGCCGCGTTTTCAATGGCAGCGGCCAGCCCCGCGACAGAGGCCCGGCCCTCCAGGGCAAGGCGGTCGACATCGGCGGCCCCTCCGTGAACCCCGCCAGGCGCATCATCCCGCGCCACATGGTGAGGACCGGTATCCCGATGATCGACGTCTTCAACACGCTTGTCGAATCCCAGAAACTGCCGATCTTCTCCATCGCCGGCGAACCTTACAATGAACTTTTGGCCCGCATCGCCATGCAGGCGGAAGTCGATATCATCGTCTTCGGCGGCATGGGCCTTAAGCACGACGACTATCTTTTCTTCCGCGACACCTTTGAGGAACGCGGCGCCCTTGTCAGGACTGTCATGTTCGTGCATACGGCCGCCGACCCCATCGTGGAATGCCAGATGGTGCCGGATATGTGTTTGGCCACCGCCGAACAGTTCGCCGTCAACGGCAAGCGCGTCCTGGTGCTTCTGACCGACATGACGAACTTCGCGGACGCTATGAAAGAGATCGCCATCACCATGGAACAGGTCCCGGCCAACCGCGGTTATCCGGGCGACCTTTACTCCCAGCTCGCGAGCCGTTATGAAAAGGCCGTGGACTTCGAGGACGCAGGATCCATCACCAAATTGGCCGTCACGACCATGCCGGGCGACGACGTCACGCACCCCGTCCCGGACAACACCGGCTACATCACGGAAGGCCAGTTCTATCTGAAGAACGGCCGCATCGAGCCCTTCGGTTCGCTCTCCCGTTTGAAACAGCAGGTCAACAATAAGACCAGAGACGACCACCGCGCCATCATGAACACCATGATCCAGCTCTACGCCCAGTGCCGCGAGACTCAGGAGAAACAGTCCATGGGCTTTCTTATGAGCGCCTGGGACCTTAAGCTCCTGAAGTACGGAAAACTTTTCGAGGATAAGCTCATGGATCTAAGTGTGAACATTCCTCTGGAAGGCGCCCTCGACCTCTGCTGGCAGATCCTGGGCGAATGCTTTGAAAAGACCGAGATCAGCTTGAAACCGGAATTAATCGCCAAATACTGGCCCGCAAAATAAACCATGGCCAAACTTAAATTTTCCAAATCAGCCCTGAAAAGCGAACGCGATGCGCTTTCCCGCTACCGCCGCTTCCTGCCGACTCTTGAATTGAAAAAAGAGCAGCTGGTGGCGGAAGTCAGGCGCATCGAGAAAGAGCAGGTTGAAATAATCAAGCGCGAGGAAGACTTGAAGACAGGCCTCACGAAGTGGACCGTGCTCTTCAGTGAGCCGGTCGAACTGGACAAGCTTGTTTCGGTCAAGGCCGTGAAGACCAAGGAAGGCAACATCGCCGGCGTTCCCATCCCCATCTACGAGGAGACGGAATTCTCTTTGTCCGACTACGACCTTACGACGACTCCCGCCTGGGTGGACTACGGCATCGCGGCCGTAAAGGAGCTAAGCTCGCTGCAGAACCAGCGCGCCGTCCTAGCGGAGCAGCAGCGTCTCATAAACGCTGAGATGCGCGTGACAGTGCAGCGCATCAACCTCTTCGACAAGGTCAAAATCCCTGAATGCAAAAGCAATATCAGGAAGATCCAGATCTTCATCGGCGACCAGCAGGCCAGCGCCGTCGTGAGAGGCAAAATAGCCAAGCGCAAAAGCACAGAGAAAGGAGGGCTGACCGCATGATAGTTGATATGCAAAAAGTCGCGATCCTTTCCATCGCTTCCGAAGAAGAAAAACTCCTGCAGCAGCTGAGAGAGCTGGGCGTATTGCACATCACGCAGAAGGAGAAGCCCGAGCGCCGCTCCAAGGATTCCGTCTCCGACAGGATCAAAGTCGCGCAGGGCGTTTATAACACGCTTCTCAACTGCCCGAAGAACAATAACGTTCCGGACCTTTCTCCCGAGGAGATAATAAAAAAGGTCCAGGAGCTCACCGCCGCCATCAGCACTGACACGGAAAACGCGCAGAAACTCAAAAATCAGCTTGAGCTTTTGAGCGCCTGGGGCGATTTCGATCCCTCCATCATCCGCGAACTCAGAAAGAGCGGCGTCATCGTGAAACTCTATGCCTGCCAGGAAGAGCAGGAGCCCGAAGCGCCCTACGGCGTCATCAAGCAGGTGATCGCCAAAGCGAAGGGCCAAGTTTACTTCGCCCTTTGCGGCAGGGAAGATTTCACGCTGGAACTGCCGGAGGTTTCTCTGCCCGAGAAATCGACCAGGGAACTGAAACTGGAGTACGAAGGCCTCCTTACCCGCACGGAGAATTCCAAGCAAGAGCTGAACAGCTTGAGGGGCGCCGTCCCTGCCTTGGAAAAATACCTGAAAGAATTGGAAAGGGATTACGCCTATGCCAGTGCTTTCGATTCCGTGGCGGTGGAAGGCAAGATCGTCTATCTGGAAGGCTTCGTGCCCGACCCCGAGATGGGAAAACTCATCGAGACCGCGAAGACGGAAGGCTGGGGCCTCTGGTATGAGAAAGCCGACCGCAACGATCCCGCTGTTCCTACGCTCCTCGATCTGCCCGGCTGGCTGAAGCCGGTGAAAGTCGTCTTCGACTTCATCGACGCCATGCCCGGCTACAACGAGTGCGACGTGAGCCTTCCGGTCATGATCTACTTCACGCTCTTCTTCTCTATCATCGTCGGCGACGCGGGCTACGGCCTCATCTATCTCATCGCCTCGATAATTTTGAAGCTGAAAGTGAAGACCAGGGCCGCTCAGCCGGCCATCATCTTCCTCATCATCCTGAGCTGCGGCACGGTCGTCTGGGGGTTACTGAACGGCGCCTTCTTCGGCATAGCCAAGGAAAGCCTGCCGGTCTTCCTGAGAGGCTTGCCCTGCCTGCAAGGGGAGAAGTCCATGGCCTGCGTGCAGTGGTTCTGCTTCGCCGTCGCTCTGACGCACCTGGCGGGCGCCAGGATCTGGCGCGCCGTGATTGCCGGCTCCCTTAGGGAAGCCTTGGGCAACCTCGGCTGGATGTTCTTCCTTACTTGCAATTTCTTCGCCATCATCACGATGATAGTGGGGGACACCTTCCCCTTCGTCGAGCATACGGGCTTGCAGTCCTTCCCGGTCTGGTGCTACTCCGGCGGCATCATAGGCGCTGTCCTGATCCTTCTGTTCAGCGTCAACTGGAGCAACATCGGCGACGTACTCTACACGCCCTTCAACTTCATCAACAGTTTCGTGGACGTCCTCTCTTACATCCGTCTTTTCGCGGTGGGACTCTCCGGAACTTACATCGCCACCTGCTTCAACTCTATGGGCGCGATGCTCTATGAAGGACAGACGGGCTGGAAGCTCATCGTCTTCGGGATCTGCGGAGGATTGGTCATAGTGATAGGCCATGTCCTCAACATCGCCCTTGGCATGATGAGCGTTCTGGTGCACGGACTGAGGCTCAACACATTGGAATTTTCCAACCATATGCAGATAAA
>JAFSWV010000081.1 GCA_017444325.1 bacterium
AACGGACGCTGGGCCAAGGAGCATTCCCTGGCGACCAGGCTGAAAGGACACGAAGCCGGGGCCCAGACGGTGAGAAGGGCTCTCAAAGCCTGCGACGAGCTTGGCGTGCGCTATCTCACGCTCTACACATTCTCGACCGAGAATTGGAAACGTCCGAAAGCGGAAGTGGACGGGCTGATGGCGCTGCTCTCGCGCTTTCTGGACGCGCACAAAGACGAGCTTCTGGAAAAGGGCATAAGGTTGAGGGCGATGGGAGAGAGACACCCCTTGCCTGATTCCGTTCTGGCAAAGCTCGATTGCGTCTGCGAAATGACCAAAGAGAACAAGAAGCTCGACCTTATTTTGGCTCTGAACTACGGTTCGCGCGCGGAAATTGCGAGCGCGGCCCGCAAACTGGCCGTCAAGGTGAGAGCGGGCGAACTGTCGCCCGACGAGATCACGGAGGAAAAAATTTCATCCGAACTCTATCTGCCGGACGTTCCGGATCCGGAACTGATGATTAGGACCGGAGGAGAGATGCGTCTTTCCAATTTCCTTTTGTGGCAGCTTTCCTACAGTGAACTTTACGTTACGCCGAAATACTGGCCGGACCTTGAAGTCGAGGATATAATCGCGGCGGTGGCCGCCTATCAGAAACGCGACAGGCGTTTTGGAGAAGTGAAATCATGTTGAAATATCGTATCCCGAGCGCGCTGCTGCTCATAGCTGTTTTTACTTTGGCCGTCTGGGGGCTCTACAAGCCTTATCTGTTCTGGCTTCTTCCGGCTGTCGCCTGTCTTCTGGTCGTGGCGGGAAGTTTGGAAATGCTTAGGATGACGGGAACGAAAGGACTTTTCAAAGCCTGGACGCTCGCCGCGTCCCTTTTGATCCTGCTGGGAGGCTACTGCTTTTTCCGCTACCCCGATTTCCAGAGGATCAAGGTCGTGCTTGGCTTCATAGCGCTGCTGATCTTTACGGCAACCTTCCTCATTCCGCTTGCGGCCAATAGAATAGAGGGTTCCATACAGTCCGTCTCATCCGCTTTCCTGACGCTTCTGTACATCCCCGTTCCAATCGCCATGCTGCTGGGCGTCGCTCTTATCGGCTACACTTCCCAGAAACTTGACGGAAGATTTTTCCTGCCGTACTTCGTAGCCATCGTCAAGAGCGCTGACATCGGCGCCTACTGCGTCGGCACGCTCTTCGCAAAGTCGCCTCTGGGCAATCACAAATTCGTGCCGGAGATCAGCCCCAAGAAAAGCATCGAGGGGCTTGTGGGAGGCATCTGCCTTTCCCTGGCCGTGGGGATCCTCGGCGCGCTGTACGTCCCGAACGTTTCCGACACCATGCTGCTTCTTGGCTCGAAGATCGCATCGGATCCCGCCGTCGGGCGCCTGGCTGGCGCGGCGATCATCTCTTTGATCCTCTGCCTGCTTTCCATCGTGGGGGATCTGGTCGAATCGATCTGGAAACGCGACAGCGGAATAAAAGATTCCGGCAGTTACGTTCCGGGAATGGGCGGGATACTCGACGTGGCGGACAGCCTTCTCTTGGCGGCGCCATTCATGTACGCGATAACCTTGACCTTGAGTCGCTTTTAATTTGTAAATAAAAAACAAAGGAGATAGTTTATGTTGGTCTTAACAGGCGGAGCGGGCTTCATCGGAAGCTGCCTTTTGGCTAAACTCAACGAGAACGGTGTGAACGATATCATCGTGGTGGACAATCTCGCCAGCACCGAAAAATGGAAAAACTTGGTCGGCAAGCGCTTTGAGATGTACCTGCAGAAGCAGGAATTCTTAATGCTCATGAGCCAGGGAAAATTGGAGAAGATCGACGCCATCATCCATCTGGGCGCCTGCAGCAGCACGACGGAAAAGAACGCCGATTACCTCATGGCCAACAATCTGAACTACACCAAGGCCCTGGCGGCCTGGTGTCTGAAGAACGGCAAGAAGATGTGGTACGCTTCGAGCGCCGCGACTTACGGCGACGGATCTTTAGGCTACAGCGATGACGACGCCCTGACGCCGAAACTCAGGCCGCTCAACATGTACGGCTACTCCAAGCAGCTTTTCGACGAATGGCTCATAAAGAACAAATGCCAGAATAAGCTTACCGGCTTCCGCTTCTTCAACGTTTTCGGCCCCAACGAATACCACAAGGAGAGCATGCGCTCGATGATCCTGAAAGCTTTCCCCAAAGCCAGGGACGATCACAAAATCTCCCTTTTCGCCTCCGACAGGCCCGACTATAAGGACGGCGAGCAGAAGCGCGACTTCGTCTATGTCAAGGACGTGGTGGAAGTGATCATGTATTTCTACAAGCACCCCGAGATCGGCGGCATTTACAACATCGGCACCGGCAAGGCCCAGAGTTGGAACGACGTGGCGAACGCTATGTTCAAGGCCCTTGGAGTAAAAGGGGAAATAGAGTACATAGAGATGCCGGACATCCTGAAGGGCAAATACCAGTACTTCACGGAAGCCGACCTTAAGAAACTGAGAGCCGCCGGCTGCAAGCACCAGTTCATGACGCTTGAGGAATCGGTCGGCGATTATGTCAAAA
>JAFSWV010000082.1 GCA_017444325.1 bacterium
GTCGGTGTAGGATGAGCGCCATTCCTCAAAATGGGCCTCGATATCGGCCTTGGCGGCCTTGAGGTCTTCCGGCCCGAAAAGGGTGTAGACGCCGAGGCTGCCGAAACCGACCGTCAGCTTCAGGATAAGCGGATATTTGAGGCTTTGGGAATCAATGCTGAACAATTCTTCCTTGCTGAGATCCTTGTAGAAGAAATCAGGATAGAGATAAGCGAGCTTGTCCCTTAAGGCCGCCTTGTCCTTCATGACGTCGATCTTCTCGATAAGAGGAGAGCCTTTGAGGTTCTCGTAGACCCAGGTTAGGGCGTCCTCGTTGGTGGTGTAAAGCCTCTCCCCCGCCAGGATCCTGGCCTTGGCTTCCGCTTCGGGAACGAGGTTCAGCTTAAAGCCGGCGCCCCTTTCCCTCGCGTAAGCGTTGTCAAGGACCGGCTGCTTTGTCTCTTCCAAGTGGCGGAGGAGATCGTCGGAAATAATTTTTCCAGCTAAAATGATCATGATTCCTTACTCATGCGTCAAACATGTTTTCAGGCTCTATTTCTCCCTGATCCAAACTATGACGCTGCCGGGCGCTCGGTTGTCCCAAGCGTAATACGGCACGGCCTTGAACTGGGTGATGCTGACGTCAGGCGGCCTCATTTGATAGAGGCCTTCTTCCTCTGCGCCGTCGTTGTTGACTTCCACTTTGCCTATGATCGTCATGACGCCGCCCAAAAGGTTTTTGTCCCAGAACGTCCTCAGATTGTATTTTCTCGGCAGGGCGCACCTTTCCAGATTGTTGGTGCAGTTATCGACCGTCTCCAGGCAATAGACCACCGGTCCTCTCTGAATGGCGACGCGGCCTTCCAGTTCCCTGACCTTGGTGGTGGCGTAAACTCTCTGCACCGGCATGTCCATAACGTAGATGATATGGTCGCCTTTGCGCCATTTTCTCGTAACGGTGAGATAGCCGTCTTCGTCGTCAACGGGGGTTTCCTCGTCGTATCTGCTCTTCACTTTCAGGCTGCTGGATTGGCACCAGGCTGGCATGCGCAGCTTGACGGTGAAGGTGCATTCCTTTTCCGGCTTGAACGTGATAGTCGTTTTGCCGTTCCAGGGATACTTGGTCTTCTGTTCGACCTTGACTTTCACGCCGTCAACTTCGATCTCAGTTTCGCTGCCCACGAAAAGGTTCACCCAAAGCGTTTTTTCGCTAGTGCCGTAGATGTAGCCGGGCAGGCTGGCGATGAAGCGGGCGATGTTGGGCGGGCAGCAGGAGCAGCCGTACCAGCCCTGGCGGTGCAGCGCGGCGCCGTCCCACTGGTAGTGCTTGGATTCGGGCCTCTTCTCGCCTTTCTTGTCAGCTTCCGGATCGTAAGTGTAGAGCTGGTTAGAATAGAAGAATTTTTCACCGTCCAAGGACACACCGGAAAGTCCGCTGTTGTACATGATCCTTTCCATAGCGTCGGCGTACTTCGATTCTCCCGTCAGGTAGAGCATGCGCTGGCAGAAGAAAATCGCGGCGACGGAAGCGCAGGATTCGGAGGAGATGTTCTCGACCGGCAGCATGTAATCTTTCACGAAGCCTTCGTTGCTGAGCGAGGGGCCGATACCGCCAGTGATGTACATCTGGCGTTCGCAGACGCTTTCCCAGAGGCGCTTGCAGGCCGCTTCCAATTCCTTGTCGCCGGTCTCTTTGGCGCAGTCCGCCATGCCGGAGTACATGTAGAGAGCTCTGACGGAGTGGCCGACAGCGTCCTTCTGTTCCCTGACGGGCAGATGCGCCTGGCAGTATTCGTAGGTCTTGGCCCACCATTTCTTGGGATCATCGCCTCTTTTTATGGCTTCCTCGTCGTAGTAATGCGGCTGCTTGCCTCTCTGATCGATGAAGAAGCAGGCCATCTTCAGATAGCGCTCTTCTCCTGTGGCATGATAAAGCTTTACCAGCGCCAACTCGATCTCCTGGTGGCCGGGGTAGCCCGGGATCTGGCCCTTTTCCGGACCGAAAGTTTTGCAGATAAGATCGGCGTAACGGCACATGGCGTCCAGGAAATTGCGGCGGCCGGTGGCGTAGAAATGCGCGACCGCGGCTTCGATAAGATGCCCTGCGCAGTAAAGCTCATGGCAGTCCCTTAAGTTTTTCCAGCGCATCTCCGGCTTGACATAGATGAAGTAATTGTTCATGTAGCCGTCAGGCTGCTGCATGGCGATAATGTCTGAGATAACGTCTTCCAGCGTTTTTTCCAGCTTCTTGTCGTATTTGACAGCCAGGGAATAGCAGCCGGCTTCGATCCATTTGGCGACGTCGGAATCCCAGAAGTAATGTCTTTCCCCCTTGTAACTTGGCTTGAAACAGTCAAGGCGTCCCGTCTCCCTGCACTGCTTTTCATTGGCAGGGATAGTTTTCAAACGATTGGTCTCCATTTTCGGAGCCCAGAATTTGTCCGTCACTTTAACTTTGGTAAAAGGGATGCCTGTTTGCTTTGTAGAAATACCCATATGCGTCCTTAATGCCTAAAAATTATATATGGACGGGCGGTGCCCCCCTGGCGCCGCCCGTTCTTTGCACACCTAAATTTAGATCAAGCCGACTTCTTTGCCGACTTCCTTGAACTGCTCAACGGCCCAATCGAGGTCCTTGAGTTCCAGGGCGTCGGAGACCTGGCAGCGGATACGGGCTGTGCCGCGCGGAACGACCGGGAAGCCGAAGCCCGTCACAAAGAGGCCCTTCTTCAGGAGCTTGTTGCTGATAGAAATAGCGAACGCATCGTCGCCGACGATAATGGGGACGATGGCGCCGTCGCCGTCAAGCGGCTTGAAGCCGGCTTCTTTCAGTTTGTTCCTGAGGTAAGAAGCCTTGTCTCTAAGACGCTGGGCCCTTTCCGGCTCGCGTTCCAAAACGCGCAGAGCGGCCAGAGCGGAGCAGGCGACCGTCGGAGGCAGAGCGTTACTGAAGAGCTGCGGACGGGACTTCTGAATGAGCGCTTCCACAAAGCACTTCTTGCCGGCTACGAAGCCGCCGGCCGCGCCGCCCAGGGCTTTGCCCAGGGTGCCGGAGATGATGTCGATCTGGCCTTCCAGACCGTAATATTCCGCGGTGCCGCGGCCGGTCTTTCCGATGACGCCGGTGGCGTGGGATTCGTCCACCATGACCAGCGCTTCATACTTCTTCGCCAAAGCGACGATCTCGGGCAGTTTCGCCACGTCGCCTTCCATGGAGAAGACGCCGTCCGTCACGATCAATCTGACAGGAGCATTGGGGAACTGCTGAAGCTGGGCTTCCAGGTCAGCCATGTCGGAGTGTTTGTAGCGGGCTTTCTGCACGCCCTTGGCGATGAGCCTGCAACCATCAATGATGGAGGCGTGGTTCAGTTCGTCGGAGATGACGACGCCCTCGGCGCCGCAGGCGACCGGGATGGCGCTCTCGTTGGCGCTCCAGCAGGAAACATAAGTAAGACAGGCTTCCGTCTTCAAAAAGGAAGCGATCTCCTGCTCAAGCTCTCTGTGAATGTCAAAAGTTCCGCAAATAAAACGAACGGAAGCGGTGCCGGCGCCGTACTTGTCGATGCCCGCCTTGCCGGCTTCCTTGACCTCGGGAAGATTGGAGAGACCGAGGTAGTTGTTGGAGGACATGATCATGGTGCGGCCGTAGCCTTCCATTTCCGTATAGGCGTCCATGGGCGTCTGCAGATACCTGAGTTCCTTGTAAGTTCCGGCGTCGCGCAGAGACTGCATCTCGTCGGCCAGCTTCTTGTAGTATTCGGCGACTGTTGACATAAAAATTCTCCTGATTTTTTGTTAAATTTTTTAAAAAAATTTTTTCAAAGGAGAATTATAGCAAATTCCCGGCAGGAAAAAATGTCATTCGTTTTCCAATACTACGAACGCCATGGCGCTCTCGGAAGTGTGCGCAATAGAAAGGTTTATTTTTCCTAGGCCGAGCCCGGAACAATATTCTTTCGTGGCGCCGTGCAAAACAATGGCCGGTTTTCCGGAAGGCTCTTTTACGACCTCCACGTCTTTTAGGGCCATCTTCCCCGAGACGCCAGTGCCGAGCGCCTTGAAAAAAGCTTCCTTGGCGCAGAAGCGGGCGCAGAGACGCTGCTCGGGAAAACGGTAGCCAAGGGAATATTTCAGCTCTTCTTCCGTAAAGACTTTTTCCGCCAGCGCCATCTTCGCTTCGGAAACTTTGAAGCGCTCCACTTTCTCGATGTCGCAGCCTATTCCGAAGATCGCCATACTATTCGTAACGGAGAGCCTGCACAGGCTTCATCCTTGAAGCCAGCAGCGCGGGGAAAATGGAAGCTAAAAGACACAAAACGAATGCGCAGCAGGCGATCGTCGCCACATCGACCGGCACGACCTGGCTCGGAATCCCGTCCAGGTAATAGACGTTGGCCGGGAAAAGATCTATGCCGAAATGCAAACGCAAAAAGTGCAGAATAGGATTGACGTTGTAAGCGATGACCGTTCCGCCCACCACGCCCAAAAAGAGGCCTATCATGGCGATGAAGAGCCCCTGGATGGTGAAGATCAACCCCACCGACCTGCTGGTGGCGCCCAGAGCCCTCAGAATGCCGATGTCCTTGGTCTTCCCAAGAACGACCATTACCAGCGTCGAAACAATGTTCAGCGCCGCCACCAAACTGATCAGAAGCAATATTAAAAACATCACGCGCTTCTCTAACTGTACCGCCGCGAAAAGGTGCGCGTTCTGCTCCATCCAGGTCTGCACGGAACAGCGCCCCCTAAGTTCCTCGCTGAGCTCCTTAGCAACTATGCCGGCGTTGTCCACGTCATCCAAACTGACTTTCAGCGCATGCACCGCGCCGTGCATCTGGAAAAGATGATTGGCCACCGCCAAGGTCGTAAGCCCGAACTGCGAATCGTATTCGAAATTTCCGGAGTGGAAGATCCCCGCCACTTCCAGCGTTTTCTGCACTGGCACTCTTCCGCCCGGCGTCTGCACGAAAGCCGGGGAAGTCAAAACCACGTGATCCCCTTTCGAAACTCCCAGGTTCCTGGCGTACGTATCGCCCAAGATCACCTGGTTATCCGTCAAAGTCCCGCCGGCGTCCTTGATGTAATTGTGCAGTTCCGAGGCGGAATCCTCCAAATTGGGATCCATGCCCAAGACCACCAACGGATGCCCCTTGTCGCGCGTGGACAAAAGCACCGGCCCTCTGATATAGGGCGCCACGCCTTTGACGTGGGGATTCTTTTTCGCTATCTTCATCGGCTCTTCCCAGTAAGGCAGTATCACCCTGACCGGCCCCGTAATGGTCACATGCGCGAAAACGCTGATGACCTTCGTCTTCATCTCCTTTTCGAAACCCGTCATCACCGACAGCACGATGATCAAAGCCGCCACGCCGATAATAACGCAGACGACTGAGATCAAAGAGAAGAAGGAAACGAACCCTCTGTGACTCTTGGAGCGCAAAAGATAGCGCAAAGCTAAAAACACTTCATACATAACGGCTAATTATACCATTTTTAAATGGTCCCAAACGCTGCTGGTATTCCGTCTGTTGCACAACACCGTTACAAAAATCTCAGTCGTCCCAAGTATCATGTTGGCTGACTATGAAGTCATATTCTTTTTTGGCTTCTTGATGTCCTGCTTTGGCAGCTTTATCAAGCCAGGCCAACGCTTCATCCTTGATCTTTAAAAGTTCTTTCCTTTTCTGCCTATATTCTTGTTCATTTCCTTTTGGCTCGGCAGGGGTCACTCGTTCTTGAATATACAGATTATTGCTTAAATATTGGTAGTGATCATAGTAAGTCAACCCTAAATGAAACATCGATGATGAATCCCCTTCGCAAGCACTTTTTTTAAGACGAGCAACTTCTTCCTCAAAGTTTTCCTGCTCATCTTGCTTTTTTAAACTATCCTGCTGACCATTGTAAGAACCACTGTCGCTATCGTCATCTCCTAACAATTTTCTTAATGGCCAAGACACATAGTCCTCACCCGTACGACCATCATAAAGCAAGCCAAAAGTTGCCGTATGTATCGCGCCATCAACCATAAACAACGGCGCAATAAGAGGCGTTGCCCAAAAAGTATGATAACCCATATACATTCCACCGGCCAATATTCCCAAAGGCGTACAAAACAATGCCCCTCCAAACAAAAAGAACGGCCCAATGGCTAAATTTATTGGAGACCAGTACGGCTTTTGATCTTTGCTTGCTTCGACTCCGGCTTCCGCATTCGCCGCGACAAGCGAAAAGCATAGACAAAAAGCGGAAACTACTATTAAAAATTTTTTCATCATAAAAAAGTGGCTTTTGTATCAATGTTTCTTTAAGTATTCCAATTGCTTCTTGGCTCCCTTGTGGCCTTTCGCCGCCGCTTTTCTGTACCATTCCAAAGAAAGTTCTCTGTATTTCTTGGAATTCTCTTTGGCTTTTTTGGGATCTTTTTCATGTTGATCGGCGAATATATCCTTGGTGTAATAAATTTCTCCTAATTGAAACATAGACGCCACATGACCCTGTTCGGAAGCTTTTTCAAAAAGAGGTATCGCCTTGTTATTAAAAACATCGTCATTAGAC
>JAFSWV010000083.1 GCA_017444325.1 bacterium
GACTCTGAGAAGGATATCAGCCTTTACATAAACTCTCCGGGCGGCAGCGTTACGGCCGGATTGGCGATCTACGACACCATGCGTTTCATCCCCTGCGACGTCAGGACTTACTGCATCGGCCAGGCGGCCAGCATGGGCGCTCTGCTTCTGGCGGCCGGAGCCCCGGGGAAGCGCTTCGCCCTGCCGAATTCGCGCGTTATGATCCACCAGGTTCTGGGAGGTTTCGAGGGCTCTGCTCCTGACGTCAGCGTCCAGGCCAAGGAACTCTTCTATTTGAGGGACAAGCTGAACGCCATTCTGGCTTCCTGCTGCGGCAAAACGCCCGAGCAGGTTGGCAAAGACACCGAACGCGACAATTTCATGACGGCGCAGGAGGCTGTGGAATACGGACTAGTCGACAGCGTGGTCGAGAAAGCCGGGGAGGAGAAATGACTCCCCGTTATCCGAAGAAATCGGAACGCGACGTTCCCTTCTGTTCTTTTTGCGGCAGGGAGGCGACCAAGGAGAATCCTTTGGTCTCCGGTCTGTACGACGACAACGTTTTCATCTGCGGGTCGTGCGCCCGCTCCTGCACGTCCATAGTCAGCGAGAATGCGACTTTCGACGAGGAAGTGAAGCTGAGGACGCCTAAGGAGATCAAGGAGTACCTCGACGAGTACGTCATCGGGCAGGATTCCGCCAAACGTTCCATCGCAGTCGCGGTCTATACGCACTACCTCAGGCTCATGTCGCATCTCAACGATTTGGGCAAGCCTGAAACGATAAAATCGCTGAAGAACGCGCCGCAAAAGAAGGAAAGCGAAATTGAGCTCGACAAGAGCAATATGCTCGTCATAGGCTCGACCGGCACGGGCAAGACTTTGCTTGCCAAAACGCTGGCCCGAATGATGAACGTGCCGTTCGCCATCACGGACGCCACGACGCTGACCCAGGCCGGCTACGTCGGCGAGGACGTTGAGAACGTCATTCTCCAGCTTCTCCAGAACGCCAATTTCAACGTGGCCAAGGCGGAGTGGGGCATAGTTTACATCGATGAGATCGACAAGATCAGGAAGACCGGCGACAACGTCTCCATCACGAGGGACGTTTCCGGCGAGGGCGTCCAGCAGGCGCTCCTCAAGATCATAGAGGGAACGGTCGCCAACGTTCCGCCCAAAGGCGGCCGGAAGCATCCGCTTGAAGAATACATCAAGGTCAACACGACGAACATTCTCTTCATCTGCGGCGGCGCCTTCAACGGGCTTGACAAGATCGTCGCCAGGAGACTGGGAAAAGGACAGGTCGGTTTCGACGGGAACAAGAAGCGCCTTAGGGAAACGGACGAGCTTCTGGCGCAGGTTGACCAGGAGGACTTGATCGCCTACGGCATGATCCCGGAATTCATCGGCAGACTTCCCGTCATCACCCCTCTCAACGATCTGAAAAGAGAGGATCTCATCAGGATCCTGACCGAACCCAAGAACGCCATCATCCGCCAGTACCAGTCGATCTTTGCCATGAGCGGAAAAACGCTCTCTTTCGAAAGAGAAGCCCTTGAATGGATCGCGGACAAGGCCATTGAGAAAAAGACGGGCGCCAGAGGATTGAGGGCCATAATCGAGAAGTTCATGACGAATCTGATTTACACGCTTCCGGAAAATGAGGGTAAATTAGAATTTGTCGTCAGAGTAGAAGACCTAAAGAAAGGAACAGATATTTAAGACATGGAATTTAGCAAGAACAAAGACAGAGAAAAATTAGAATTTCCCTTGACCATACCGATGATCCCGGTGAGGGACATGGTGGCCTGCCCGTATCTGGTAAGCCCGATACTGGTCGGCCGTCCTTCCTCCATCAGGGCCCTGGAAGAAGCCCAGGACAACGGCAAGATAATTTTCATAGCGACCCAAAAGAAAGAGCAGACCGACGATCCCAAGCAGAAGGATCTCTACCAAATAGGGACGGTGGCGAGGATACTGCAGCTGCTGCGCCAGGACGAGACGGTAAGCGTCCTGGTGGAAGGCTTGGCCTGCGCCGACATTGTGAAGACGTCCAGCAAGTTCTTCACCATGGCGACCGTCAGCGAGCACACGCTCGAAAAAAACATGACGAGCCTGGAGTGCAGCGCCATGCGCCGGGCGGTCTTCAAGCTCTATTCCGAATACGTTTCCAAGAATCCCAGGCTCTCGGAGGAGCTGATGCGCTCCCTGGGCTCCGAACCGGACGACGTTAAATTCTTCTATCTGATCGTCGGGAATCTCTTCATCAAAAACGACGAGAAGATGAAGCTTTTGGAATGCACGCAATTGAAAGAGGGCTTCCGGAAACTGCTCGAGATCTTGTCGAGGGAGACGGAGCTCCTGACAATGGAGCACAAGATACTTGACGACGTCAAGCACCGCATCGACGACCAGCAGAAATCCTACTTTTTGAACGAGCAGATCAAGGCCATAGAAAAAGAGCTTGGCAAGAGGAGCTACAGTGAAGCGGACGAATACGTGAACCGCCTTTCGAAAATGAAGTTCCCCAAAGAAGTCGCCAAGGCTGTGGACAAAGAGCTGACGAAACTGGACCACATGGCGCCCTTCAGTCCGGAGAGCACGGTGGCCAGGAACTACCTCGACTGGATCTTCGACCTGCCCTGGGGCAAATATTCCCAGGACAAAACAGACCTTAAGGAAGCCAGAAGGATCCTCGACCGCACCCACTACGGCTTGAAGGAAGCCAAGGCGCGCGTTATGGAATTCCTGGCGGTCAAAGTCAAAAGAGAAAAGGAAAAGATCGAGTTCCAAAACGGCGAGGACAGCACGGTGCTTTGCCTGACGGGGCCTCCGGGCGTCGGCAAAACGACGCTGGCCAAATCCGTGGCGGAAGCTCTGGGAAGGAAATTCGTGCGCATATCCCTGGGCGGCGTTTCTGACGAATCCGAGATCAGGGGACACCGCAGGACTTATATCGGCTCCATGCCTGGCAGGATCGTGCAGGCTCTGAAAAAAGCCGGCACCATGAACCCTGTCATCCTGCTCGACGAAATAGACAAGATGACTTCTAGCTACCACGGCGATCCGACCGCCGCGCTGCTGGAAGTGCTGGACCCCGAGCAGAACACGGCTTTCAACGACCACTTCCTGGAAGTCGATCTTGACCTTTCCAAAGTGATCTTCATCTGCACCGCCAACATCGAGGACGCCATCCATCCGACTCTTAAGGACCGCATGGAGAAGATCGCCCTGACAAGCTACACCGAAAGGGAGAAGCTCGAGATCGCCAAGAATTATCTGCTTGAGAAGCAGAGAAGGATCAACGGGCTTACGGAAGCGCCCAAGATCAGCGACGCGGCGATCCTGAAGATCATC
>JAFSWV010000084.1 GCA_017444325.1 bacterium
CCGGGTCGTGGGCGAACTGGACGTTCGTGCCGCCGATAACTTCGATGGCGTCCACGATGTCGTAGGAATATTTCTGAAGGCGCTTCTGCAAGCTCTCGGGGACTGTCATCATCGGCGCGGTGCAGTAAGAGTCGCCGGTGTGCACGCCCATGGGGTCAACGTTCTCGATGAAGCAGACCGTGATCTTCTGGCCTTTGCTGTCGCGAATGATCTCCAGTTCCAGCTCTTCCCAGCCGGCCAGACATTCTTCGATCAGGATCTCATGGACCAAACTTTCGTTCAGGCCGCGCTGGGCGATCGTCTTGAATTCTTCCATGTTGTAAACCAGCCCGCCGCCGGTGCCGCCCATCGTGTAGGCCGGGCGGATGACGACCGGGAGCTTGATGGTCTCAAGCACTTTCTCAGCTTCCTCGTAGCTTCTGGCGATGGCAGACCTTGCGCATTCCACGCCGATACTTTCCATCGTGTCCTTGAAGGTCTGACGGTCTTCGCCTTTCTTGATGGCGTCGAGTTTCACGCCTATTATCTGCACGTTGTATTTCGCCAGGATACCTTTCTCGGCCAGGTCGGCCGAAAGGTTCAGGGCCATCTGTCCGCCGAGGTTGGGAAGCAGGGCGTCCGGGCGCTCCTTGGCGATGATCTTTTCTAAGGACTCGACGTTCAAGGGCTCGATGTAGGTGTGATCGGCCATGTTGGGGTCGGTCATGATGGTGGCGGGATTGGAGTTCACCAGTACGATCTCGTAACCGAGTGATCTCAGGGCTTTGCAGGCTTGCGTGCCGGAATAGTCAAATTCGCAGGCTTGGCCGATAATGATGGGGCCGGAACCGATAATCAAAACTTTTTTGATGTCCTGACGACCTTGCAGCATATGTTTTTATGTCCTCCTTACACGATTTAGGGAAAAAATCCCCGAAATTCGAGAAAGTTTATTAAAATTTCCCGAAAAAAGCAATGAGAAAGCCAAATGTCAGTCTTTATGCGGATTCCCATTTTTGCTATAATACAAGGTTAAGTAGAAGTAAAAATCCGCTTAAGGAACGCGCATGAAAACTTTTTTGAGACATACTCCCAAGGGCCCGACGCTCAGGGAACTCTACACCAGACCTCTCACTTACGGACAGTCTGTTTCGGGGACGACTTTCTCCGCGGACGGGAAAATATTGGCTTTTTTGTGGAACGAGAAGGGAGGAGCGGTCAGAGATATTTATGCTAAGCTTGAGGACGGCAGCCTGAAAAAGCTGACGGATGCCGCCAAGATAAAGAAATTCCCCTGTGAAGATGACACGCGCGATCCCAAAGACGTCGCTTACGCTGAAATTATGTACACTGGCGTCAGCGAATTCTCTTTCGTCAACGACACCTATGACATTGTCTTCCTCTGCCGCGGGAACCTTTTCATCTGCGACCTTGAGGGCAACGTCGAGCGCCTGACGCTGACAAGCGGGGGACAGTACAACCTTGCGATCCCGGACAAGGCGCCGGAAGCTTTCTTTGTGAAAGGCGGCAACCTCTATTCCTACGATCTCGATCACGGCACGGTCAGGCAGCTGACCTTCCTCTCTAAGCCGCACACTTCCGTCTGCGATTACCGCATCTCGCCGGACGGCAGGTACGCCGCGGTCCTGGTGGAGGACTCCTCGACTTACGAAGACATCAGGATGCCGGACTACACGCCCGAAAAGGAAGTTAGAATAAACAATCTGAGAAGGAACAATGTCGGGAAGCCCCTGGCGCTCTTCCGCTACGGTTTCCTTGACCTCACCAAAGAGAGCTCTCTACTTGAGTATCCCGAGCTTCCGAATTTTAAGCCTGAGGAATGCAAGAAGGGGACGACCGTCCGGCCCCACGCCGCGGCCTGGTCCTGCGACGGCTCAACTTTCGCTTTCGCTTACGTTGAGGACGACTACCGCACCTACCATCTCTGCGAAGCCTCCTGCAAAAAGAACTGGAGCGTCAAGGAACGCTTCAGCGATTACCTGGAGCCCTGGATCGAATGGTCGCCCATCTCTTATGACAAAGAGGGGACGATCTACTTCCTCTCTTATCGCGACGGCTGGCTCCAGCTCTACGCTTTGAAAGCGGGAAGCAAGACGCCGAAGAGGATAACCGCCGGCGGCTACGACATCGCGAATTTTACCGTCTGCGAAAACGGCAAGATATATTTCAGCGCTCTCAATCCCGATCCCAGGAAAGCCTTCCTCTACGTGAAGAAGAACGCGAGTGACCCCGAAAAGCGCGTGAAGTGCAGTGACCGCTGCTGGGAAAGCGCCACCGTAAGCCGTGACGGCAAACAGCTGGCGGTCCAGGCCAGTTCGCTGATGGAACCGCTCGTGCTTTTAGTCACCGACGCGAAGGGCAAGTTCACGCAGCTCATAGACACCGCCTCTCTGCTTCTGAAAAAGTGGCCGCGCGCCATCATAAAGGAATTTTCTTTCAAGAACAAAGAGGACGGAGCCGAGATCTGCGGCACGCTTACTTTGCCCAAGGATTTCGACCCGAAGAAAAAATATCCCGCCGTCCTGCGCTGCGTTTACGCGGGGCAGGGGAAGATGGGCTTCGGCCGCTACAATCTTCTCGACAACTACATGGCCAACGAGATGGGTTACATCCTGGTGGGCATCGATCTAAGGGCCAGCCACGGCTACGGACACAAATTCGCCCAAGGCTACTACAAGTCTTTGGGCATCGTGGATTCCAAGGAACTGGTCTCCTGCGCGGAATATTTGAAGGCGCAGCCTTATGTCGATGAAAAGAGGATCGGCGTCTGGGGCGGCAGCTACGGCGGCTTCCTTACGCTCATGGTCATGTGCGACTTTCCGGGCGTCTTTAATACCGGAGTTTCCTGGAAGCCTGTGACGGACTGGAAGAACTACTGGGATTCCTACACCGCTCCGCGCCTTGGAAGGCCCAAGGACGATCCGGAAGTTTACAAGGCGACGTCTCCCGTCTTCCACGCGGCCGGCTTGGAGGGCAACCTCCTTCTCATCCACGGCATGCAGGACGACAACGTGCTTTTCCAGGACGCCGCCTGGATGATCCAGCAGCTAATAGAAAAACAGAAATACTTCGATCTTATGATATACCCCAAGGACAACCACGGCCTCGACCTCAGATACGAGAGCCTTCCCGACTGCATGGAAAGGATCGCCGCTTACTTCGAGGAACACATGGGCCTGGGACCTAAGGAGCAGAAATGAAAAACGCTTTGTATTTGGTTATCATGGCCGGCATATTGCTGGTCAACGCCTCTTTTGCTGACGTAGTCATCAACGAGATCAACTACAACCCGCCCGGCTCCGAGGACTCCGCGGAATTTGTGGAGCTCTACAACAATTCCAATGCGGAAGTTTCCCTGGCGGGCTGGAAGTTCAACAAGGGTTTCGACTTTGTTTTCCCGGAGGGCGCTGCGATCGCCGCCAACGGCTACGTTGTGGTAGCGCGCTATCCCGACCGCTTCAAAGTCACTTACCCCGACGCTCCGGAGCCCTACGGACCATTCGTCAGCGGCAAACTGAGCAACAGCGGCGAGCAGATCGAGCTTAGGAACGATCAGGGCGCCACCATATCCAGCGTCTATTACCTGGACGGCGGCGAATGGCCGGAAGAGCCGGACGGCGACGGACCCTCGCTGGAATTGAAGAATCCCAATTATCCCTTGGACAATCCGAAAGTCTGGGCGGCCAGCACCGTCCGCGGCGGAACGCCGGGAGCGGAGAACTCAGTTAAAGTCCCGGACGGCACCTTGCTTCTGGAGACAAGAAGGGATCCCGTATCTCCTATAGCCGGCGAAACCGTCACGGTGGGCGTCAAGGCCTCCTACGGCAACATATCTTCCGCGACTTTGACGGTCGGTCCTCTGACGGTCGGCGCAAGGAAAAAAGACGGTTGGTACGTGGCCACGCTGACCGCCGGCGAAGCTGGCAGCAAAGTGAAGTACACGCTTAACGTCAACGGTCCCGAGGGCGTACAGACGATCGAGGAAGAATTCACGACTTTGGAAAAACGCCTGCCCCAGCACTGCATCGTCATAAACGAGATCATGCACGACAGCGGCCTGGCGGCCTCCGACGACGACTACCAGTACGTGGAACTCTACAACCCCACCGCCGAAACAGTTGATCTTAAAAACTGTATGATCAACGGCGTGGTGTTGGACACCAAGACGCTTTCTCTGGAACCCAAAAAATATCTCGTCGCGCCTTCCAAGAAGAAGACCATAACCGCCATCTACGGCGACAAGATCCCGGTACTTAACTGCAAGCTCAAGCTCTTCGGGAAGAGCGGCAGCGTGAAGCTGACGGACTGCAACGGCTATGTCATCAGTTCCGCCCGCTACGGCAGCGATGCTCCCTGGCCGTCCCTGGCCTGCGGAACGGGTTGCTCGCTGGAATTGCTTGACCCGAGCCTCGACGGCAATGAGGTCGCCAGCTGGGGCGCTTCCAAGCTTTACGGTACGCCCGGCAAGGCCAACTCCGCCGCGGGCGACGTACCGGCACTTTCCGTCGTCTGCTATCCGCCCTTCGAACCTTTGAGCGATTCGCCGCTGGAATTCGCTTTCGCGGTCCTGGGCGACAACATTCAGGAAGTTACTTTCAACTACGGCATGGACAACGCCGAGCTGCACTCTCAGCTCATTCCCTTTGACACGGAGACCGGTCTCTACAAGGTCACGCTGCCCGCCAGGAACGCTTCCGGAACGCTGCGCTACTCCCTGACTATCAAGAAAGACGGAACCTACTACGGCTGGCCCCAGCAGGACGTCCAGGAAACGGCTCCGCCCGCCACCATGACCTCCAGGCTCTCCTACGAATCGCACACCATCACCGTGGAGCCCACGACGGAATGGCAGAAGGCCACCATCACCGACAACGCCAGCGACCCCGCCAAGATGTACATCTACATGGACGCGGCAGGCGAGATCCTGATCGACAATTTCGAGATGCGCGACGGCTCCAAGAATTACATGGCCAACAGTTATTTCGACAGCAACATCGACAACTGGGTGCCCAGGGGCAATCATGTAGGCACTTTCTGGGACAACACCGACGGCTACAACGGCAAGGGCTGCCTCCACGTCGTGGCCACGGGTCCCGGCGGCGGCAACTCTTCCGGCAGCTACGTCAGGCCTTACTTCTCGGAAGATCTGACCACCGGCAACAGTTACACCATGAGCTTCTACTATAAGCTCCCGCCCATGGCCGCCAGTTCCAGCGCCGTCTTCAAATATCTCGTTATCGGCCTTCCTTCCGAGACCGTCGCCATTTCTGAAATAAACTACCACGACCTGCACAACGCTTTCGGCAAGCAGGAGTATCTTGAATTCAAGAACTACGGCAGCGAAACTGTGGACCTGGCCGGATGGACTCTCGAGAGCAAAGAGAAGGGCAGAATCTCCATGCCGAAAGTAAAGCTTCCGGCGGGCGAATTCCTCTATCTCTGCGCCGCCACCAACGCTTTCCATACGGCTTTCCCGAACGCCCAGTACTATTACGACCTGGGCTTCAATCCTGACCACGGCTCCGACACCTTCATCTTAAGGAACAGCGAAGGCAAAGTGATCGACACCGCTTCTTACCGCGACGACGGCGAATGGGGCGGCGACGCCGACGGCGTGGGCGCTTCCCTTGAAAGGCTTGACCTCACTAAGAACGGCACGGATCCTTCGAACTACCGTCTCTCTTACGGCGGCTCCGTCGGCAGGGACGCCAACGATCCGAGAGTAATAGACGCTTTCCACAGTCCTGCGGTGCCTACCTCATCTTCTAGGGTTTACTTCTACTGCTACCTGGACGGCGTTTCCGGCCAGCCCAGCGGCAATCTCTATTACCGCATCGGCAATTACGGTTCCTGGAACTCGCTTCCTCTTTCTTACAACTCCACGCAGAAGAGAGTCTATTGCTCCACGACGGGCTTCTCCAACAATGACCAAGTCTCCTTCTACTACGAGATCAACTGCGACGGCAAGACCTTGACCTTCCCGGCCTGGGGAGCCAGCCGGCCCTGCATGCTGGAAATTGACGACACCACGGATTACCAGATCCCGGTTTACCGCATCCTGATGACCAGTGAGAACTACTGCAAACTTTCCTCGAAGCGCCTTTGGAACAACGACAACACCGACGGCACTCTGATCATCGGCACCAACATCTACTACAACTGCGGCATCCACTACAAAGGCAACTACAGCCGCCAGTACCGAGTCGCCCACAACATCAGGCTCAACTACGGCAAGAAATACCACAAGCACAACAAAGTCTCCAACACTTACAACTGGGAGGACGGCTCGCCCTTCCTCGCCGTGGCCTACGCCCAGAGAATCTACCGCGCCTCGAAGACGCCCATCTACGACTCCGAACCGCACCTGGCCCGCCGCATGGGATCCCTGCAGGGGCTTATGCACTCCGTGGAAGGCTACGACGACGTTCACCTTACGAAGCTCGGCTACGACGGCAACTGCTACAAAGCCACGGCCGCCAACGCCCAGCAGGCTATGTTCAGTTTCGCTGACTACAAGAAGGAGACCTACAAGGATTGCTACGAGCCTCTGGCGGAGATGAACCCCGACAGGCAGTACAAGGACATCGCCACCGGCATGGAAGCTTTGTACATCTTCGACAACAAGGATTACAATTCCAGGGTGACGAACTACTTCGACGTTTCCGCCGCGGCCAAGGAATGGTGCATGCTGAAATTTTTGAACAACAGCGACTCTTGGACACAGTGGGGGCAGAACTACATCCTCTACGGTGACAAGAAGACGGGAAGAGTTCAGCTCTGGCCCCAGGACATCGGCAGCTGCGTTGTCTGGGGCAACGTGCAATTGTACCCGATAACGGGCGGCATCCAGCGTTTCTGCCGCCACCCGGCTGTCATGCGCGCCTTCTACGCCCATATGACGAACATGGTGCGCGTCCTTCCGCTCTCCAGGTGTCTGGACATCTTCGACGACCTGAGGGACCAGTGCTCCTACGACGCCAGGCGAAGTGACGGCAGCTACACTTCCGAAGCCCAAAATCTGCGCGGCACCATTTCCAGCTGGCAGAGGACCGTCAACAGTTCCGTCGGCTCTCCCACCTATATCACGAACTTCACCTACAGTTTCGTCTCGCTTCCGCCCAGAAGCGCGATGGTAGGGGAGACCTACTACTATCGTCCCTTCGCCTTCGATCCCAGGAACAGGAAGATCTCCTATTCCGTGCAGGGCTGCGACAATCTCAAGATCGACAGCGACGGATTGATCAGCGGCGTCTTCACTGAACCCGGCACATACTCCTGCTCGGTCAGGGCCAACAACGGCGTAAAGACGCTGACGCAGTCCTTCTCCATCGCGGCGCAGTATCCTTCCTTGAGGCTCTCTATCCCGATGGAAGAGGGAAGCGGCACCACCGTTTCCGACAAAGACGGCAAAATGACCGGCGCTTTCACAGGCGACGTCAAGTGGGACAACGAAGGCCGCTTTGGCAAGTGCCTTGCTTTCGGTCCTTCCAACGAAGACTACGTCCAGATGGGCTCTCACAGCGATATCAACATCGCCGGCAACTTTACTGTGGAAGCCTGGGTCTATTTCACGCAGCGCAACAGACGTTACTGGGGCCGCGTCTTCAAGAAGTACGAGGAACTCGGCTGGCGTCAGGACGGCGACTCCGGAACGCACCACGGCGGCCGCATCGCCTGGGGGCCCTTTGACAACGGCTACTCCTGCACAAGTGACGGCTTCCCCGGCGGCGACTCCTGGATCATGGACCGCTACAACACCGACGACAACCAGCGCATATTGGAACCCAACCAGTGGCACCACTTCGCCGTCACACACGAAAAGGACAAGAACGAAGCTTACGTCTATGTGGACGGTCACCGCGTTTCCGGCCTAGTCTGGTCCGGCAACCTTTTGCAAAGCTCGCCTCTCTTCCTGGGCGGCTACTTAAACGGCAAGCTCGACGAACTGAAGATCTACAGCTTCGCAAAGAGAGCCTACAACATGGGCATCAACATCGAGGCTGTCCAGACCGTGCCCGGAAGCCAGTACATCCAGTTCCATACCTTCGATAGGAAGGACGGCAAGGAAACGAATCTGAAATATTACGCCATCAGGGTAATGCCCGGCGAGAAATGGTACGTTCTGCCGAGCGAGAAGATCGCTCCGGGCGGGGACATGGTCATCTATGCCGAGGACATCGCCCCCGATTTCGAGCTCGCTCCCTCCGGTTCGCTTTCCCTCTATCCCTTCGAACCCGACTCTCCCTTCCCGGAATACTACCTGACCAACGACTACACCAAGATCCTGGACTACGTAGCCTGGGGCGACGCTTCGGCGCTTCCGGACGAAAAGGAGCCTGCCGTTATAGCGGGTCTCTGGAAAGCCGGCACCATCGTCATGCCGAAGGAAAGATCCTTCCGTTTGAAAGAGCGCGGGCAAAACGTCAACGGCGCCGACTCCTGGGAAAACGCTTACTCTCAGGAACCGCCCGTCATCACTTACTACACGCCCACCAACTACTACAACTATATAGAGGGCAGCTGGAGCAAGCCTGAAGGCGCCTACACCTTCAAGGTGCAGTACGCCAACAATCCTTACTTCACCGACAGCCGCACGGAAACGACCACCAAGACCGAAGCCAAGATCATTATTCCCAACGGCACCTGGTACTGGCGCGTCCAGGCGGTCTATTCCAGCGGCGGCAGCGTCTTCTCCTCACCGGTCAAGACCTACGTCACGCCGGAACCGATAGTCGGCGGCTTGCTAGCGCTTTTGCTAGCG
>JAFSWV010000085.1 GCA_017444325.1 bacterium
CAAGGGATCGAAGCGCGCCTGGTTTCAAGGGATCGCTGTCTCCCCCGCCAAGCGTCCCGTCAAGGTCGCTAAAATGCCAGGCAGTGTCAAAGGGCCGATCCCTCTCACAATTTCTCCTGAACTTTACGGCAAAGAAAAAGAGCGCTATCTCTTGACAGCGCTCTTTCGGCTTGAAATAACCGTTGCTTCGAACCGTTATTTCTATCTTTTGACGGTTGGCCAAAGAGATCCCAAGACCAGCCGCCGAAAGATCAGCTTTCGTGAACTGGCGAATTAGAACTTCACTTTCTGGATGCCTTTGTTCAGGGAGTCGATGCAGGCCTGGGTAAGGGCCAGAGACTTCGCGGCGTCGCGGTAAGTGGAGGGGTTCTTGGACCAGTCGCCGCTACGGACGGCGTCGATGAACTTCTCGTTTTCGTAAACGTACATCGTTCCGCTTTTCTGCGTGAAGAGAGTCTCTTCCCTCGCGCCTTCCACTTTTATGGTGCAAGTGCCGAGGTTGACGTGATACTTGCGCTTCTCGCCAAAGAGGACCACTTCGTTGCGCCAGGTGTCGGCCAGCCAGGAATGCGTGTGCGTGCCGGTGATGCCGTTGGCGAACTTCAGGGACATCGCTATCGTTTCGTCGATGGTGTAGTTGCCCTTCTTGCTCATGGTCTTTTTGCGGAAAGGATTGGTCGCGAAACCGCTGACTTCCACCACTTCGCCGAAGAGGTATCTCAGCCAGTCGAAATTGTGTGTGGCCTGGTCCACCAGGGCGCCGCCGGAGAGGTCGTTGTCATAGAACCAGGCGGGCAGAAGATTCTGCGTGGAAGCGCCGCAGGCGTAAGCGGACATGAAGGTGTGGATCTTGTCGTCCGCCATCATTTCTTTCAAGCGCTGCGTCAGGGCCATGGAGCGGAAGACGTAGCCGATCTGAACTCTGGCGTTGGGGATCTTGTCGAGCTTGTCAGCGATGCGTTTGGCGACGGAAACTTTTCTTTCCGCCGGCTTTTCGCAGAAGACCGGCAACCCGGCTTTCGTGCAGTTGACAAGGATCTCTTCCCTGGCGGTGGAAGGCGTGCATACCCAGACAGCGTCGAGCTTCGGGCCCTTCTTCAGCATGTCCACGTGATCAAGGAAGATCTCGCCGCCGAAGACGGCCTGCTTTTCCTTGGCATGGTCTTCCACGATGTCGCAGAGGGAAACTATTTTGATGTCTTTCCTTTTTTCAAGGATCCTGAGGTGCGTCCAGGAAATGTTGCCGGTTCCTACGAAGCCGACTTTGAGAACGCCCTGGCTCTTAGCCTTGGCGCCGTAAGCGGGTTGTGTGCTCATTTATTTCTCCCTTTTATTTTTTGACGGATTTGGCGCGCTTAGCGGGCGTCTTGTCGAAAAGCTCCCTAAGGTACTTCACAGTCTCGTTGATGTCCTTGATCTGCTGATCGCCGTCTATTTCGCGCTCGATGATGAATTCTCCCTTGAAGCCGATCTCGCCCAATCTCTTCACAAAGCGCGGAAAATCGACTTTGCCGGTGCCGACCTTCACTTCCTCGCCCAGATGCATGGGATCGGTGGGATAGAAGGCGTCCTTGGCGTGAATGTTCCTGACGTACTGTCCGAAAACGTCCAGGGCGTCTATGGGATTGGCCTTGCCGTAAAGGATGAGGTTGGCGGGGTCGAGGTTGATGCCGAGGTTGTCCATGCCGGTCTGCTGGATGAGGCGCAGCATCGTGACAGGCGTTTCCTGGCCGGTCTCGAACCAGAACTGCAATCCCAGTCTCTTGTAGTAGCGGGCAATGTATTTGACAGCGTCAACCAGGTCGCCGAAGTCTTTGTCGCGCGGCCATTCGGGAATGAAGCCCAGGTGCGTGATGACGGCGGGCAGCCCGATCTTTTTGGCGAAGTCGCCGGCAGCCAGCATGGACTGGATGCGCTGGAAGCGGAAAGCCGGGGGAACTAGGCCCAGCGTAGCCGGTCCGGACAGAAGGTCCCAGACAGCCGGTCCGGCCCAGCCGGCCCAGAAAGCGGTGGGCTTGATGCCGGATTCTTTGATCTCGGCCTTGACCTGTTCGGCCATTTCGTCGGTCCAGTGCTTGGGGTTCCAACTGACCAGCTGGCAGGTGTCGAGCTTATGGGCGGCGACTTGTTTCAAAGTTCCGCCTTCGGGTCTCATGAAAGCGATGACGCCGATACGATTTTTCATATTGCCTCTTGATTTTATGGTTATTATTTTTTTGAATCCAATTTTGCCCTGAGCTTGTCATAGACGGAGTCGTCCACTTTCGTGTAGCCGAAGCCGTAGCCCATCCTGATGTCAGGTTTCATTTTCCCGTGGAAATCCGTCCCGCCGGTCATGATCAGATTGTATTTCTGAGCCATTCTCTCGTAACGCCTAATGTCGGCCGGGAGATGCACGGAGCAGTAAACTTCGATGCCTTCCAGGCCTTTGTCAACCATGTCCTTCAGGAATTTCTCAAAGTCGTCGTCGGAGAAAATATGCAGCGCCTTTGGATGCGCCAGGACCGCTACGCCTCCCGCGGATCTTATGAGATCAATAGAGCCCTTGATGTCATAGGTCTTGCGCTCGGTGAAAGTCAATGCTCCCGGAGTCAGGAATTGCTGGAAGGCGTCGCCCACGGAATGGGCGTAGCCGTTCTCTATCAGCCAGTGGGCGAAATGCGGACGGCCGACGTTGTTGCTTCCGGCCAGATCAACAAGTTCCTCGTATGTCACGGGAACGTGATAGCCTCTCAGTTTCTCAACGATCGAGCGGTTGCGCTCTTCGCGCCAGATTTGCACTTGCCGCAAAGGCTCGAGGGCAGTTTTTACCTTGTCATCCCACCTCGGGAAATAACCCAAGATGTGCACTTCCTTCTGGTGGTCTTTCCTCAAAGAGAACGTGCCGGCGGAGAGTTCCACGCCGGGTATGAAATCCATGCGCTGTTCTTTCGCGGCGGAGGCCAGTTCATCGACTCCCCTCACAGTGTCGTGATCCGTCAGGGCAATGGCCCTGAGACCGAGCTTGACGCCATGCTCCACCAGTTCTCTCGGAGTATTGGTGCCGTCGGAATAGATGCTGTGAAGGTGCAGATCGATCATTGCTTTTTAAGCCACTCCTCGACGAAGTTGGTGTTGTAGCGGTCGCCTCTGATGAAAGCCGGCTGCTTCAAAAGATTCTTGAAAAGAGGAATGGTCGTCTTGATGCCGCCGATCTCGAATTCATCGAGCGCTCTCAGCATACGCCTGATGGCCGCGATGCGGTCACGGGAATGCACCATCAGTTTCGCCACCATGGAATCGTAATAGGGTGAGATCTCATAGCCGGCGTAGGCGATGGAATCGACTCGGACGCCAGGTCCTCCCGGCAGATTGTAAGTCGTGATCTTCCCTGGATTCGGGCGGAAGTCGTGCTCCGGATCCTCGGCGTTTATGCGGCATTCGATGGTCCAGCCGCTCATGTGAATGTCTTTCTGCGCAAGCCCGAGCGGCTCGCCCGCCGCCACCATGATCTGG
>JAFSWV010000086.1 GCA_017444325.1 bacterium
ACTTCTTCTGAATGTTCACCAGTTTGAAGCCTTCGCCGCTTTCGTCTCTCGAGACATAGTTCTCAAATTTTTCGTGGCTGTTTTTCTGCAGCATGCAGACGTCAGTGGCCGTGCCGTCGGAGGGCCAATACACATCAAAGGACACCTTCACCACAAAGTCTTCATACCAAGGTTCCGGCAGATACATGCTGCAGGCGTTGTTGCCGCCCGCACCGTAAATGAACATGCATTTGCCGCTGCAGTCGTAGGCGTTGGTGACGATAACGCTGCCCATGTCGAGCGTCCAGCCTCTCTGGCCTTTGATGTCGCCGTCATTCATATCGTCGAACTTTTCTTCGAAAATGATGTTGCCTTTGGAGCACATAACGGAAACAACTTTCGGTTCGCCGGCGCCGCCCGTTATGGTCATATTGCCGCGATAGAATCCGTCGGGCATATCGTCCTTGGCCTTAAGGGTAAGAACGGTCGTGTCGGTGAAAGTGCCGCTGTCGGGGGTGACTTGCAGCCAGTCGGAATCGGTCGAGACGGTGAAGTTGATCTCGCCTTCGGGACCGCCGTTGTAGAGCTCAAACTCCGCACTGTCGGAATCCAGGGGAATGAGCGCGTCGCTTTCGCAGAAGATGGTTGGCTCATCGGCGCGATTAGCCTGTTCGACCGTAACGTAATCATAGAAGGAGCCAACGCAGCCTTCGAGCAGGCTGGTCAGCTGCGTGGAAAGGCGCAGCCTCCAGGGCTGTTCGAAAGTGCCTTCTACCGCGATAGAGCATTCCTGAGTCTCGCCGTTGCAAGTCACAGACGTGATCTGGTTGTTGAGATGGTCAAAAACAAGGGATATCTCGTTAGGAGTCTGGCCGTCGGCGTTAAGATTTTCAAATGACACACCGCCAGGTGAGGAGGCCATCTTGCCGTTGGAAGCGTCGAGAGCAAGATAGAAGAAGCGGTTCATATTCTTATCGTAAAGCGCGATAAGGTCTGTGCCGGAACCGCAAACCATTTTCGTGGAGATCTTCGTGACTTCTTTCAGAGCGCTGGAGGTAGAAGTATCGAAGGTCGGAGTCAGGACCATGACGTAATTGGTGAAGTCAGTATCAGGGAGCATGCTCAATTCCATGGCCTTGGAATCAATATTTGGAGCATTGTCAACGACCGTGGTGTTGCCCTGATAATTGTTATAAATTTCCCAGCCTTCCTGTTCGGCCATCTGGGTGCCCACTTCGTAGCCTTCAAAATCTTCTTGGAAAACGACGCCGGCGAAGACCGGGACGCAGACCAGAAGCAATAAAGCTATGAGAATTCGTTTCATAAAAACCTCGTTGGTTTTGGTTAATGGATGAAGTATTGCCTTAATTCGATACTAATGATATGAAAAAGCAATTTATAAATAAATATCCTTAAAAAACAGCGTTTTTTACAAATAAAAAACATCAAATTTCTTTTGTCATTTTGACAAAAAGCGTCAGAGCTAAAATTGTAAGTTGCGGAAATCTCGCAGCTTAATTTTTGGCACGCTTTTTGCAATATAGTCGGCATGCGTAAAACGATTTACATAATTGCAGTTTTCCTGCTGGCGCTGAGCGTCTATTCGGAAGTGAAGTGGGAGATCCTTCCGGAAAGCACCAACGTCGTCTCGCAAAAGAGCACGCAGCTGAAAATGACCGCCACGTGGACCGGTTATGAAACGATCTCCGTGCGCACTCCCCGCTTCAAGGAACTGAAAGGCGCCCTGGTAAAGGACATCGTCAGCTACAACGAGTCGAAGCCGGGAGCGGGCGGAACGCAGCACACCGCGACCTACGTCATCGATCTTCTAGTCACGAACGCCCCGGGAACGGTCGTCGAGACCGGACTGATCGAGGTCATGTCAAGAGGCTTGGAGGACAGCGAATTCAGCAGTTCCGATCTGGCGGGCGTGACTTTGAACGTTAGGAGCGCCAGGCTTCCCTGGCTCGTTATCGCGGCCGCCGCTGCGATCATTTTTGCCGCCGCGCTGGTTTTCGTCTTGAAGAAGAAAACAGCGAAAAAAAGCGCGGCTCAACCAGAACAGAACCTTGAGGAAGAATACCTCGCGAAACTGGAGGAAAGCAAGGAGCTGAGACTGAAGGGCGAGACCGCCGCCTACTTCGGCAAGTGCGAAGAGTTATTGAGAAGCTACCTGCGCGCCAAGTATTCCATCGCCGACCTCGACTCCTTCGGGGAAAAGGAAGCGCTTGAAAACGGCGTGGACCAGAGAATGGTGAGAACGGCCAAGGAAGTCTGCGCCCTTTGCTTCAACGTGCGCTACGCCGGCTACGAGCCTTCCAGTATGGAAGAAAAGCGCGCCTATGATTTTTTGAAAGAATTATTAATCCGTAACAAGCCCAACCGTCAAAAGGAAACGGATGAGCTTTACATCTAAAAGGAGAATTTATGAATACAGACGTTAAACAGATCCAGGAACAGGTCCAATCAGCCAGCGCTAAGTTTTCCGTGCTGCGCCAGGAGATCTCGAACACTATCGTAGGACAGAGCTACATGATCGACAGGCTTTTGATAGGCCTTCTGTCCAACGGCCATATTTTGCTGGAAGGCGTTCCGGGACTGGCCAAGACCTTGTGCGTGACGACGCTCGCCAAAGCCGTGAAAGCCGATTTCAAGCGCATCCAGTTCACGCCGGACCTTCTGCCCGCCGACCTTATCGGCACCATGATCTACGATCCGAAGGAAGGCACCTTCAAGACCAAGAAAGGCCCGATCTTCGCAAATCTGATCCTGGCCGATGAAATCAACCGCGCCCCGGCCAAAGTGCAGAGCGCGCTCTTAGAAGCCATGCAGGAACACCAGGTGACGATCGGCGACCAGTCCTTCGCATTGGACGAACCCTTCCTCGTTCTGGCCACCCAGAACCCCATCGAGCAGGAAGGCACCTATCCCCTGCCGGAGGCTCAGGTGGACCGCTTCATGCTGAAACTTAGAATCACCTACCCCAACAAGAAAGAGGAAAAGGAGATCCAGCGCCGCATGGCCTCCACCAACGTGAAGTGCGAAGTCAACCAGATAATCACTCCGCAAGAGATTCTGGAAGCGAGAAAGATCGTTGACAGCATTTATATCGACGAGAAAGTCAGCGACTACATCCTCGACATTATTTTCGCGACCAGAGAGCCGGAAGCCTACAAGCTCCCCTTCAAGGATTACATTCAGTACGGCGCTTCGCCCCGCGCCACCATCGCGCTGACTATAGCGGCCAAGGCCCACGCCTTCCTGCAGGGCAGAGGCTTCGTGACGCCGCAGGACGTCAAGTCCATAGGCCCGGACGTGCTGCGCCACAGGGTGATCGTGAGCTACGAAGCGGAAGCGGAAGGCATGACTTCCGACGACCTCGTCCAGAAGATCTTCGACGAAGTGCAGGTGCCCTGATAAGTTTTCCCTTAGGTTAAGGAGAAATTAAGATGTTATCCAAAGAACTGCTCCAGAAAGTCCGCCAGATCCAGATCAGGACCAGCCATCAGGTGACCGAGGTCATGGCCGGCGAATACAAGAGCGCCTTCAAAGGGCGTGGCATGGAGTTTGACGAAGTCAGGCTCTACCAGCCCGGCGACGACATCAGGACCATCGACTGGAACGTTACGGCCAGAACGGGCGTGCCGTATGTAAAGCGCTTCGTGGAAGAGCGCGAACTGACCGTCATGCTGATGGTGGACGCCAGCTCCTCCGGCGCTTTCGGTTCGGTCTCGAAGAGCAAGAACGAGATCGCCGCCGAGATCGCGGGACTTCTGGCCTACACAGCCATCAGAAGCAACGACAGGGTTGGGCTCATCATCTTCACCGATCAGATCGAGCTCTACATCCCGCCGAAGAA
>JAFSWV010000087.1 GCA_017444325.1 bacterium
AACATCTATGACAAGCACGGCGAAGACGTCATCAGCATCTACCCGGACACGCTGAATTATTTCCAATCTTCCAAAAGACAGAGAAGACTGGAACGCCAGAAATTTCTCGACCGCCTTCAGGTCCTGAAAAAGACCGGCTGCATCAGGAATGACGCCCTTACCAACAAGGGCCGCTTCGCCTGCTGGTTCTTCGGCTACGAGCTCATCATGTCCGAGCTCTTCATGGAAGGCCTCCTTGACCGCTGGGATCCGGCGGAGTTGGGCTTAGCCCTAGCCACGCTCGTCTATGAAGCGAAACCGGGCTCTCCTCCCATCAGGCATCTTCCCAACCGCCTCGCAAAAGTTTTAAGGGAAGTCACGAAAGCCTACTATCAGATCGAAATAGTGGAAGGTTCCTACCGCATCGAGAATCCCGTAAGAGCGCCGGAACCGAATCTTATGAAAGCAACGGAACTCTGGCTCAAGAACGCCAACTTCCAGGACGCTGTCCAGGCTTCCAAGATAGACGAAGGCGAATTGATCCGCTATTTTAGGATGATCATCCAGCTCGCCAGACAGCTTGCCATCGCGCCCGGCGTCTCCGACAAAATAAAAAGCACCGCCGAAGACTTGAAACGCCTGATGGACCGCGGCGTAGTTGACGCCGAACGCCAGCTGCGCTCCTAAACTATTTCAGATATATTCCGGCCCAATGGTCGCTTTGCACCAAAGCGCGGTCGAATTCCAGAATGATCTTTCCTTTTCCGAGCGGCTTCTTGGTTTTCAGCGTATAGCGATGCTCGTCGCCGTGCACGAAGTCTTTCTGATATTCCAGCGGCTTGAAGACCAGCCTCGGTTTCCCATCCCTTTTGAAATAGACTTTCATCGGCACAGCGTTCGCCGGCCCCTTTATGATGACCGTTATTTCGTTTTTATCCTTGAACTCTTCCGGCAGTTCGAACGTTTTCCCGGTGATAGGCTCCTTGCTGTCGCCGAACCCGAAGCCGGCGTATTGTTTTCCCCTGTCCAGCAAAAGCATTTCATCCACGACGCCAGCCGAGTATTCGTAATCCTTCTGAGCTTGTTCCAAAACTTCTTTGCAAGCGCCCTGCCAATCAGGATTAATTTCCCTGTAACCTTCCTTGTCGCTGCCGGCGTTCCAGAAGTCTTTCTCGATATCCCTTAATTCCCACTGGATGTCATCTTCCTTTATTCCCGCCGCCAGCCTTCTCAGATAATGCTGCCACTCGCTGTTGTGGTAGTAGATGATGCCGCTCCACGCTCTCGTAGCGTAGCCGTTCAAAAATCCTCCCCAGGCCGTCACCAATCTCTTGGCGTCGCTGGCGTAATACTGCTTCTCCTCTTCATTAGAGCCCCACTCCCTGGCTCTATCCGCCCAACGTGACAACAGCAAATGCTCCCTGGTCGCCGCCAGTTTTTCCATCAAGCCGGCAAGCTTGTCAAGCCTATCCGTCGCCACGACCATCTCGTTCGTCTTTCCGAAGAGATAAAGATAAGCCGCCTCCATTATGATCCTGTCCGCAGCTACCATGCCGTAGCGCATGGTGAACTCCACGCAGTCATCGACATACAGTGAGCTCTTCGCGAACTCATTCGAACAGGACAGAAGATTAGGCAAACCGTCCTTCCAGCCCTCCTCGAAACTGTTGCGGGCCCAGGCCGACATATGCGGGCTCCCTTGGAAATGATAATGGTCGCCTTTATACCTGTAGAAGCTTTTCAGAAAATGAGCCCAGGCGTTTGAAACAGCCGGCGTATACGCGCCGTACCTATCCTCGCAATATTTAGCCAGCCAATCCTCAAGCTTACCTTCCTTCGCCTGCCAGGCCGAATCTGCCAGCATCTCGAAGACCACCTCGTTGTTGTCCAAGCCTTCCGGGGTCAGGCCCACGCCCACTTGCTTCCCCTTGTCGGGGTCCCCTTCCTGATCGAACATCTTGGAATAATTCTTCTGCAATTCCCCGTGCGGATCGTTGAAGCCTCCGAAGGTATGCGCGATGCACCTAAGCCACTCATGCCCGTAGAAACCGTCATGTTCTTTCCAGACCTGCATATTGTCGTTGGCCAGGTCGATTATGATTATTCCTCCTACAGGAATATCTTTCAAGAACGACTGCACCGCTTCCCTTGTCCAGGTGTCTTTTTGGAAAAAGAACATCCAGCCCTGCATCACCCAGACAGCGTCCGAGATCGCCGCGTGGATCGCCTGATAGCTTTCCCTGCCGTACCTCTGAAGATCCTCATTCAAACTTGACGTCACCGGGATCTCCATCTCGTTGAAACTGTCCGCCAGAAAATATTTCACCGGGCCGAACATGTTGGTGTAGGTCTGCATCCAGACTTTCGTCAACTCCGTGAACGTCTGCGTTCCCGGTTCTATCCACCAGGACTGACACTCGCCCGGCAGCGCGCACCAATGCGCCCTCGCGTGAAAATTCGTCTTGCCGTGCGCCTCCGCGTACTCTTCCGGCACAAAGCCGGCGAATCCAGGAACGACCGGCGTCATGCCGAACTCGCGCATCCTGGCCAGTATCTTGTCCTGAAGAACTTTCGTCTCATCGATGAACTTGTCCGGGCATGGTCCGTTGTGCTTATAAAGATTGCCCATGATGAACCAAGGCAGATAGGCCGGCCCAGGGAAGTATTCCCTAAGCCCGGCTTCGCTCACGCCCTGATCCTGCCAGACCTTCCTTGCCACCGCCTGGAATCCCACCATCGCAAGCGGCATATTCACGCCGTGCAGCGCCAGCCAGTCCAGCTCCTCCTCCCAGCGGTCCCACTTCCAATACGGCGCGGTGTAGCCGAAAGTACAAACGTTGAAATGATGACGGAACTTATGCGGCGTCCCCCCGACAGTAAAACAAACGTCCGGATAATCCTCAACCTTAGGATGTCTCTGCTGCCATGTGACCATGACGCCTGCGACATCTTTCAGGTATTCGTAACAACCCCGGACGATAGCCAGATCGTTTTCCCCTTTGACTGAGACTTTCCCCTCCTTAGCCTCGTAGGAAAACGTATCGTATAGATTCGTGTTCAATGACGGAGCATAGGAAAGACGAAAGTGACTGCTGTCACCGAAGACTCTCTCCAAAACTCCGTACGCCGCCTCCGGCCGTTTGCCGCCTCCCTTTTCGCAAGCGCAAAAAGCCAAAGCGAAAACAGTCAGCAGAGCAAAAGCAAAACAACGTTTCATAATTTCACCTTATTGTTCATTCTCAAAAGCATTTTAACATATGAAAACACATGAAACAAACAATGCGCTTTGGGAACCGCAATTACCTATATAAAAGAAACCGGCCGGAAAATTCCGGCCGGTCATCAAAAAATCTATCTGTAAAAATTACGACCTCTTGCGAAGGAAGAACAGACCAGCGAACGCCAACAGACCAAGCGAGGCCGGTTCCGGAACGAGATCGATGTTTATATCGTCGATGAATGTGGGCTCCGTATCAGTCCATTCTTTACTCAATGAAAGCTTCCCAATGTCTCCAGATCCGCCTTCCGATGTGTCAAACGGGATATCCTGAAGCGAGATAACATCTCCGGCAGCATCTTTGGAAATCTCAAACGTCTTAAAGACGTTGTTCTTCACATCCAGCCTGATGGTGGCAAAATACCAACTATTAGGATCGATATTCAAAGCCGGAGCATTCCATGGGTTATCGAAAGTTATCATGGAACTTTGAATTGCGAACTTTTTAATGCGTTTACCTTCGGTGTCAAAAAGTTGGTATCTTACAAAGGAAGTTCCAGGTATAAAGGCAAAAGAGAAAAGAACATCCGCAGAATAAGGATTGACATATGATATATCATGTGAAATTCCGACTCCCTTGGTAGTGTTTGTGAAGCACAGACACTGTGCGCCGGAATAAGAGACGTTGTTTGTGACAAAAATAAAATTAAAGTTTTCTCCGTTCCTATACCATCCCTGTTGATTGTAAACGGAACCAAGATTAAACCCTTCGCCTGCTTCAAAATCACATGAGAAGACCTTCACACTTTCAGCGAAAGCGACTCCGGTCAGAAGAGCAAACGTTAAGACTAGAACTTTTTTCATAGTTTTTACCTTTAATAAAAAGTTACTTATTATTATTATTGTCCGAATATTTTACCGAAGATAAACTGCAAAAACAAGTGATGCGTTTTTAGAATGGATCTTTATCCGCGCCTGCGAAGCAGGAGCAATCCGACGAGCGCCACAAGGCCTATAAATACCGGTTCCGGGATGGTCATTGTTGTGACGGTCAGGTCGTCGATGTAGGAATGCGTGTTGGTGTCGGTCCATTCCGTCGCGATGGCAAAGCCGCCGGGTTCGCCGAAAGCAGAAGACTGGTTGTCATACATAGCCCTCGTCTCGAGCAGCGCGTTAGTGGCATACGCCTCAAAGATCTGTATCGGCTCGATGAAACTGTCATTGGGATCAAAGCTCAAGCTAACTCTGTACCAGGCGGTGGTGTCAAGTTCACTTCTAAAAACAATCGCATCGTAAGGATTGTCAAGCGTCAGCTGCTTGGAACTGATGGCAAATTTCTTTATCCGCTGATTTTTGAAATCAGTGACATGGAAGCGCACCGGGCCTTCGCTAGGCCTCATCATGAAGGATATGGTGACAGGCAGGCTGTCCGGATTTTCATATTCGAACGTTGTCTTGCTGCCGCTGTTTTTAGCGTCATCAGTGAAAACATAAACGGAATTGTTTCCGTTGAAAGCTTCGGTATCGTCAACGAGCCTGAAGTTAAAATTCTCATTGAAAGACGTCCAGCCGCACTGTCCGTTCAAAGCCCCCAGCACGTAGCCTTCGGCTTCCTCAAAGCCGACTGACAGAACAGTCTCATAGCCGTCCAAATCATCTGCGAAGAGCCCCTGGGCCAGCGCCGCGAGCACCAAAAGAATCAAAAGTTTTTTCATCGTCTTAAATCCCGTTAAGAAATTGCTTGCCCTCGCTTGCGCAGAAAACACAGGCCAACCAAAGCCAGCAGGCCAACACTCGCCGTCTCAGGAATGACTTCCACAGTAATGTCGTCGACACATCCGGTATTCTGAAGACGGATGCTATTCGGATATTTTCCCATTTCAGGCTTGGCATAGTGCTTGTAACATAACTGATAGCCAGCTGTTTCGGAATCAAATTCCATATCGTCGATATAAAGGGAAAGAATAGTCCTTGTAGCAGGATCGATTATGCCGCCGACCTTGTACCAAACGTCGGCTTGCAGATTGTTCCCTTCCCAACTGGGAGTATTGCCAGTTCCATCCCCGTGACAAAACCAAAAACGATTGTTTTTGATCTGGAATTCCATTATTTCAAGTTCTGTCGTAAAAGAACCGGTCAAGCCCTGGAATTTTATGTACCAAGTATTGGGGGCATCGCTCGGCCACTTTACGTAAGCGTAAACGTCCAACGGCAGTCCGGCATATTCAGCTTCATATACTTCGGAAATGTCGAAAGTATTGATGAAGTTCAAATATTTTTCACCAGCCTGTTTGGCATACTGTCCCCCGACCGCCGGATCATCGGACTCGGCCGAACAATCGCCTGTGCGAGTGTCGGCCTTATACCAAGTGCCGACGCCGTCGATCGTAGCGCCGCCAGTAAATCCCTCATCAGCCTCGAAACCGCATTTGTAAAGAGTCTCACCGTCGGCAAAGGATGCGACAGTTATAAGAGCCAAGGCCAAAGTAAAAAGCTTTTTCATTCCGCAATCGAAAGATTATTTTCTGCGAAGAAGGACTAAACCAAAAAGCGCCAATAAGCCCAAAGCAGGTTCCGGAACGACTTCAACAGTAAAATCATCAACGCAGCCGGAGTTCATAAGACGGAGGCTGTTGGGATAATTACCCATTTCAGGCTTTGTGTAGTGCTTGTAATACAGGTCATGCCCGGCTGTCGTAGCATTGTATTCCTGATCGTCGATGTAAAGATATCTTATCTTTTTCGTGGCCGGTTCTATGACGCCGCCGACCTTGTACCAGGTGTCAGCCTGCAAATTGCTGCCCTGCCAACTGGGGGTGTCTCCGGTACCGTCGCCATGGCAGAACCAGAAACGGTTATTCTTGATCTGGAATTCCATGATTTCAAGTTCTGACGTATAAGAACCGGTCAAGCCCTGAAATTTAAGATACCAAGTATTAGGTGAGTCGCTCGGCCACTTTACATAAGCGTAAACGTTCAAGGGCAGTCCGGCGTACTGGGCTTCATATACCCCGGAAATGTCAAAAGTATTGATGAAGTTCAAATACTTGTCGCCGCTCTGTTTGGCATACTGCCCGCCGACCGCCGGATCGTCCGTTTCGGCCGTGCAATCACCTGTGCGAGTGTCAGCCTGATACCATGTTCCGACTCCGTTGATCGTAGCGCCAGCCGTAAAACCTTCGGACGATTCAAAATCGCAGTTGTAAAGCACCACGCTTTCAGCAAAAGCAGCGCCGGTCAAAAGGACGAGCGTCAGGACTAAAGCTTTTTTCATATTTTCACCATTTGGTTAAAAGTTATTTTTGTTTTCTTTCGATTATTTTACCGAAGGTAAACCGCTAAAAACAAGTAATGTATTTTTGGAACGCGATTTGTTTGTATCAAAGAAACACGCTCGCGTAACTCTCCATTTTAAAAGCAGTTATTTTCTGGGATGGGATTTGTCGTAAACCTCTTTCAGGCGCTCGATCGTGACGTGGGTGTAGATCTGGGTGGTGCCGATGGAGGCATGTCCCAGCATAGTCTGCACACTTCTTAAGTCGGCGCCGTTGTCCAGAAGGTGCGTTGCGAAACTGTGGCGGAAGACGTGGGGCGTCACGTGCTTGTCGATCCCGGCCATTGCCGCGTAATTGGCGATAAGGCGTTCAATGGTACGGGGAGAGAGTTTTCCCTTCGGCCCCGGGAAGCAGGGGCTGTTGTGTCCCTTTGAGGGATATTCGGGGTTGTTGAAATAGTTGTTGAGGGCGCGCATCGCCAACTCGCCAAGCAGGACATACCTTGTCTTGTTGCCTTTGCCGACGACTCTCGCAGCGTGTTCGTCCATATCGAGCATGCCGTGGGTAAGGTTTACGAGTTCGGAAAGACGAAGACCGGTAGAATAGAAGAGTTCCATGATGGCTTCGTCGCGCAGGCCTTCCAGCGTTTCCTGGTTCGGCATGGAAAGGATCTCCTCCACTTCCTTCAAGGTCAGGACGGTAGGAAGCGGTTTGCCGCGCTTGGGAGTAGTGAGGCTGGTGGCGGGAGAAGCTTTGATATTTCTTCTTCTGAAATGGAAGCCGAAGAAGGAACGGATGGCGGAAGCCTGCCTCGCCACGGTCTTAGGATCATGGTCTTTTTCCGCTACGGAATCGGAAAGGAAAGCGCGGAGATCTTCGCGTTGAATATCTTCGAGGCTGGGAAGTTTGCCGCATTCGTTTAGAAAAGCGACAAAACCGTCGAGATCCCTTTTGTAGCTTACTATGGTCCTGGGACTGTAACGCCGCTCGCTCTTGAGATATTCAAGGAATTGTTCTATAGCGGCTGAGAGTTCCATTTTTTCAGTAAGTGAAGTTGCAGTCGATGTTCTCTAAGAACGGCGCCTTCTCGTCTTTGGGAGAGGTCAGGAAAGGCACGTCAATTTTCGGCCATTCGACATTGACGGTCGGGTCGTCGTACCTGAGGCCGCCTTCCGCTTCGGGATGATAGAACTCGGTGCATTTGTAATGGAAGACCGCTTCGTCGCTGACGACGCAGAAACCGTGGGCGAAACCTTGCGGTACATAGAGTGATTTCTTATTCTCTTCGCTGAGAAGGTCGCCTACCCATTTGCCAAAATAGGGAGAGCCTTTCCTAAGGTCGACGGCGACGTCGAAGACTTCGCCTCTGACAACTCTTACGAGCTTGCCCTGGGAATAAGGGTTCTTCTGGAAGTGCAGGCCTCTCAAAACGCCCTTGCGGCTTGAGCTCATGTTATCCTGCACAAAATTGGTGGGTATGCCGGCTTCTTTGAAAAGATCGGCGCGGTAGGTCTCCATGAAGAAGCCCCTGTTGTCGCCGAACACATCCGGCTCGATCAGTTTGACGTCCGGAATAGCAAGAGAAATTATCTTCATTTTAATTTTTAGTCGCGATAACGATAAGTGATTCGGCCCTTCGTCATGTCATAGGGAGACATTTCCAGTTTGACGCGGTCGCCGGCGACGATCTTGATGAAGAAGTGACGCATCCTGCCGGAAATGTGGGCAAGCACTTCCATGCCGTTGTCGTCGAGTTTGACACGGTAGAGAGTGCTGGGCAGAACTTTGGTCACGACGCCCTCAACTTCGATTACATCATCTTTAGCCATAAATAAAGATAGTTGGTTAAATTGCGAATATAATAGCAGAAGAAGGGTTTAATTGCAAGAAAAATCATCGCTGAAATGAGATTCCCGCCAAGCCTCGTTGGCGGCGACGTCTTTTTGACCACGATGTTTTTGCCGCCGGCGACCAGAACCGAGCCGGCTTTGGCGTTCCTGGGTTTGGAAACGAACTTTTTATAAGTGTAGATGACGTCCACTTTCGCAAGGTCCGGAGCCTTGGAAAGCGCGGCGCAGAGCTCGGCGGCTTCCTTCCAGGCGGTGGGCGTGATCTCTCTCCCCTTCTCGGCTCTTATGATGCAGTGGCTTCCGGGATAGTCCCTGACGTGCAGCCAGCCGTCGTTGCCGCGGGCGAGGTGCACGGTGACGTAGTCGTTGTCCTCGGCGCTGCGGCCGATGATGATCTTGAAGCCGTCGCTTGAGGTGCAGCGGTAAACTTTGTAATGGCCGTAGGGATTGGCTTTCTTAACTGGCTTTTCTTTCTTCGGCGGTTTGGCTGCCTCCTCTCCCTCGGCTTTCAAAACTCTAAGCGTATCAAGGTTGCTCTTGGCGATGGACGCGAGTTTTTCTTTCAGGGCGGAGAGTTCCGCTTCCGTGGCGTCGCGGCGCTTTAGGAGAGTCTCATAACCTCTCTCAGCTTTCTGGGCCAGCTGGTAATAGTGCGTGACATTGTCTTTGGGAGATTTGCCTTCGAGAAGTTTTATTTCTATCGTGGGAGCGTCCGGTTCAAAAACGTCCTGAAGCTCAATGCTGGTCTGTCTTGGGGAGATCTGGTTATAGTTGATCTTAAGAAGGTCGCCTAATCTTCTGTAATAGTCGGCGTTCTTGGCTTTCAGAAGATCTTCCTCTATTCTTTGGAGCTTC
>JAFSWV010000088.1 GCA_017444325.1 bacterium
AGGAAAGCTGGTTCGCCGTTCCCGTCTCCGGCGTGAAGGACGCCTGCTACTACTACTCCACTTATAATCAGAAGAACGAGACGAAAGTTTCGCCCAAGGACAAGATCATGGTCTTGGGCGGCGGACCGAACCGCATCGGCCAGGGCATCGAGTTCGACTACTGCTGCGTGCACGCCGCTTTCGCCATCAGGGACGCAGGCCTTGAGTCCGTCATGGTCAACTGCAACCCCGAGACCGTCTCCACCGACTACGACACTTCCAACAAGCTCTACTTCGAACCGCTGACCTTGGAAGACGTGCTCTCCATTTACCGCAAGGAAAAACCCGTTGGCGTCATCGTGCAGTTCGGCGGACAGACTCCCCTTAACCTTGCGCACGATTTGGAAGCCAACGGCGTCAAAGTATTAGGCACTTCGCCCAAGACCATCGCGCTGGCGGAAGACCGCGAGCTCTTCCACGAAGTCGTGCAGAAGCTCGGCATTCCGCAGCCGGAAGCCGGCATGGCGCACAGCGTGGAGGACGCGCTCGCAGCCGCCAAGCGCATCGGCTATCCTTTGATGGTCCGTCCCTCCTTCGTATTGGGCGGACGCGGCATGGAAGTCGTGCACAACGACGAGATGCTGGTCGAGTATATGAACAACGCCCTGCAGGCCGCCGGCGAAAACGTCATTCTTATCGACAAGTTCCTTGAGAACGCGACCGAGACGGAAGCCGACGCCATCTGCGACGGCAAGGAAGCGTTCGTTCCCGCCATCATGGAGCACATCGAGCAGGCCGGCATCCACTCCGGCGACTCCGCCTGCTTCATCCCGCCCGTCACCATTCCCAAAAAGCACATCGAGACGATCGAGCGCTACACGAAGGAACTGGCGCTGGAGATGCACGTGGTCGGCCTCATGAACGTCCAGTACGCGATCTGCAACGACGTCGTCTATATCCTGGAAGCGAACCCCAGAGCCTCCCGCACCGTGCCGCTGGTCAGTAAGGTCTGCTCCATCCCGATGGCGAGGATCGCCACGCAGGTCATGCTCGGCAAGACCTTGAAGGAACTCGGCATTACGAAGAAGGCCATCCCGCACTACGGCGTAAAGGAAGCGGTCTTCCCCTTCAACATGTTCCCGGAAGTCGATCCGGTGCTCGGACCTGAAATGCGCTCTACCGGCGAAGTCTTGGGCATCTCCACTTCCCCGGGCCTCGCCTATTTCAAGTCCCAGGTCGCGGCCAACCAGAAGCTCCCGACGGAAGGCACGGTCCTTATGACGGTCGCCGACCACGACGAGATGCTGCTCGAGACCGCCACGCTCTTCAAGGAACTGGGCTTCAAGATCCTTGCGACCAAAGGCACCTGCGCTTACTTAAACGAGAACGGCATCAATGCGGAAGTCGTCCTCAAACGTCTGGAAGGCAGGCCGAACCTGGTGGACGCCATCACGAACGGAGAAATAAACCTCATCGTCAACACGCCGATAGGCTGCCGTTCCAAGGACGACGACTCCTACATCAGGAAGACCGCCATCAAGTACAAGGTTCCCTACATCACGACCATGGCAGCCGCTCACAACGCGGCGCTCGGCATCAAGGCTTTCCTGCACGGCTCCGCTCCTCTGAAGAGCATCCAGGAATACCACGCCGACATCAAGTAAGCAAAAAAACAAAGCAAAAAAGCCCCCGGTCACTCGGGGGCTTTTTTTTATTCCGGCAATTTGTCCGTCACTTTTATTCCCAGCACTCTTTCCGCATTGAGGTAAAAGATCTTTTCCTGGTCGCATTCATTCGGGCAGATCTTTTTCACGAACTCGATGTGTCCCTGCTGTTCGCCCCAGGGACAGTCGGTGCCGAAGAGAATGTTGTCCGCTCCGTGCCTGCTGACAATTTCGCGCCCCAATTCAACGGGGCAGCATCTGGCCGAGCAGCTCGTGTCGATCATGACATTTTCGCCGCACATGTCCTGCAAAAATTCTTTGTAGGTCAGCCAGCCTCCCATGTGCGCGATGATCATGACAAGCTTGGGAAAATTTTTCCTTATACTTTTGAAGCGGTAGGGATGCGCGAAGTCCTGCCCCATGAACGCCACGTCGTTGCCGGAATGGAAGAGCAAGGGAAGGTTTGTTTCCTGCCAGGCGTCGTAGATGGGATACCAGCCTTTGTCGTCAACAGGAAGATTCTGATAGAAGGGATGGATCTTCAATCCCAGCAATCCCGCGTCCAATATTTTCTGCACCTTGCCGGCAGGATCAGGATCCAAGGGATGTATGGAAGCGAAAGGAAAAACGTGTTCGCTTTTTATTTCTTTCGACCACGCGAGTATCGCGTCGAACTGCGTCGGCTTCGTCGCGATCGATGCGATGACGCTTGCGTTGACGTCTCCTTCTTTCATCGCGCGAAGAAGGTCGCCGACCGTTCCGTCGGTATGCGGCCTGACGTCTCCGATAAAAGACGCGATCGATCCAATCGCTCTTGGCGCCAAGGAATCCGTGAACGCGTGGGTATGGAAATCGAAGTATTTCATGATGACGTGGATTCTAACAGAAAAAAATTTTGCAGTCAACGAAGACGCTGATTGATTTTTAAAAATACATGTGATAAAATTTATATAGATTAAGTGAATTATCCGCTATTCATATTTTATGTGATGAATGTGAAGTGATGGAAATGCTAGGAAAAATAACGGGTTTCGCTTGGTTGATGGAGTGAAAAGAAAACAACAGATCAGGTATGATCTGTTAGAACATAGAAAAAACTCAAACAAAAAATAGTTGTCTAGTGACAGCTTTTTATTCAACCAAACATAAGGAGAAACACTATGCCTACTGCTAAGAAACCCGCTGCGAAACCGGCTGCCAAGAAAGCCCCGGCCAAGAAAGCTGCCCCGGCCAAGAAGCCCGCTGCTAAGAAGCCTGCTGCTAAGAAGCCCGCTGTCAAGAAGCCCGCTGTCAAAAAGCCCGCTGCCAAAAAGCCCGCTGCTAAGAAGCCCGCTGCCAAGAAGCCCGCTGCCAAGAAGCCCGCTGTCAAGAAGCCCGCTGCCAAGAAGCCCGCTGCTAAGAAGCCCGCTGCCAAGAAGCCCGCTGCTAAGAAGCCCGCTGCCAAGAAGCCGGCCGCCAAGAAGTAATTAAAAACTTCTTGCAATAAAAAAAGCGCCCCCTCGCAAGAGGAGGCGCTTTTTTGTTTCCCCAGATCTTGTTATTCAGCGAGGTCGAAGAAAAGCAGACCCAGCGCGGTGCCGAAGAGCGGGATCTCGCTTAGCTTGATGTGCTCGCCGGTCTGGTGCGCGGAGCCGTCGTCATCCTGGCTGTAGCCAAGAGAGGGAATGCCGGCCTCGAGAAGCTGCTTACAGACGGTCGTGCCGTTCATGCCGAAGAGCACGGCGTCCTTGCCGGTGAGATCCTTCGTGGCTTTCATGGCGGCTTTGCAAAGCCTGCCTTCGGGATCGATCTCGAAAGCGACCATGTGGTCCGGCATTTCCACGGAATAGGAAGTGCCGGGATATTTTTCGCAGGCGGCCTTCGCCATACCTTCGACCCATTCTGTTATCTCGGCAAGATCTCTCTGCGGAGTGTAGCGGATGTCCATCCTGACTTTCGTTTCTTTCGGAATGATGTTGTAGGCGCTGCCGGCTTCCAGTCCGGAGACGGTGAAAGTCGTGGGGCTGAAGTTCGGCTGGTTCGGTTCCTTGCAGAAGCCGATCTTATCCGTGTAGCTTTCCCTTACGGAGTTGAGGAAAGCGACGGCGGGCCAGATGGAGTTGACGCCGTGGTCGGGATAAGCGGCGTGGCCGGCCTTGCCGTGGAAAGTGAATTGAAAACGCAGAAGGCCTTTCTCGCCGTAGGAGAGTTTAAAAATGCCTGAACCTGTGTCGGGCACGACGGCGTAATCAGCTTTTATCTTTCCAGTCTCGGTAAGCCAGACCAATCCGTCGGTGGAGCCGACTTCCTCGTCGGCGACGGAGGCGAAGAGGAACGTGCCTTTGAATTTGCCTTCGTTCTGCTTCAGGAATTTGGCGAGCAGGAAAGCGGAGACCATAGGCCCCTTGTCGTCGCCCACACCTCTGCCGTAGGCTGTGCCGTTTTCAATTTTTACGGTGAAGGGATCATGATCCCAGTCGGGATTGACCGGCACAACATCGGCATGGCAGGGAACGAAAAGAATAGGATGTCCCTCCCCCACTTTCGCGATCAGGTTGGTGCGTTTGGGAGTTTTCTCAAACGTTTCGTAAGGGATATTGAGTTCGTCGAAATATTTCTTCAGCACGTCGGCCACGAGGTATTCGTTGCCGGGAGGGTTGACCGTGTTTTTGGAAACGAGTTCCTTTAAGAGCTCTATTCCTTCCTCTTCATGTTCCTTGAAGAATTTTTCCAGTTCCGCTTTCCAGTTCATTCCTTTTCTCCCGCGTTCTCGACCATTTGCGCGGCCTGCGCGCGCAGGGCCTGCTGCTTCAATGATTCGAAGCTGCCGGGGTTCTCTTTCACGACGTCGTAGTGGTTCTCAGTAAGATCGACGCTGCGGCCGGAGTCGGTAGTGACGTTCATGTCGAGCTGGCTGGGCGCCTGCATGATGACCTGGAATTTCCTGGGGCCGTATTCGAAGGGTTCGTCGTTGTTATAGAACTGGGCCTGCTGCTGCTTGGGATCGATGCCCTGGGCTTTCAGGGCCTCCTCCTTGGCTTTCTGCTGGATCCTCATCTGGTATTCTTCCTCGATGGCTCTGCGGCGCTCTTTTAAGGCTTCGGGAACGGCGCCGTTCTCCTGCTGCGTCATCTTGCCCTTCTCATCGAAGAAACGCCAGACGCCGTAGGGAGTGTTGTTGAAGAGCAGGCCTTGTGAAGTCATGCGCTCGTCCTCGTCATAAGCGGACACGATCTGCGAACCGGTCATCTTGCCGTGCACCACTGCGAATTCCGTCTTGGGCTTGATGTCGTCGCGGTCTTCGTCGTAGTAGGTCTCTACTCTCAGGCCGAGCAGGACGCCCGCTTTGTAGGTCGCGATGGTCGTCTTGCCTTTTTCGTCGAGGCGCCATTCGCCGTCTTTCTCGTCTTCCTTGAAACGTCCGTACCAAAGTTTGTTGCCTTTCGCGTCGTAGTAGGCTCTCTTGCCTACGCGTTTTCCTTCCTTGAAATCGCCTTCCGTATCAAGGACGCCGTTTGTGTGCCAATACGTCCAGGTGCCTTTGGCAAGGCCGTCACTAAATTTG
>JAFSWV010000089.1 GCA_017444325.1 bacterium
AAGAACATTGTTCAACAATATAAACCAAGGAAAATTATGAGAGCTATCTGGAGTTTCATCAAATTCGTGATCTTTGTGGTCATTCTGTTGCTGGTTCTATGCATCATCTTCCGCAACTGGGTGGTTAAGACCGGCATTGAGAAGGGCACTGAGTTTCTGGGCGTTCCCACTACCGTGCAGTCCGTGAACATCTCCATTGAGAATCCCCACATCGAGATCAGAGACCTGGCCGTGAGCAACCCTGTCAACAAGGGTTTCAACGAGGACAATACCGTTTATGAAGTGAGAAGATTTTTCTGCGATTACGATCTCCTTGCCATGTTCAAGAAGAACGTCCACGTCAGGGACGTCCAGATCGATCTAAAATACTTCAACGTGGAAATGAATAGCAATGGCCAGCTGAATATCCTAAATCTTAAACCCGACATGATAAAGGATCTGAAAGCTTCCCAGGGCGACAAGCAGGCCGAGGAAGAGCTGCAGGACGAGACGCAGATCTCCGTCGATAAGCTTATGGTTAAACTTGACACTCTGGAATTCCAAAGCTCTTCGCCGGCCATTCCCAGCTTCAAGCTGGACCTCAACTACAGCAACGTCTTCGAGAATCTGGAAGGCACCTCCGCTGAGATCGGTCTGAAAGTTCTGGCCCAGGTGGTCAGCGGCACGCCCTTGAGCCCCATCCTGAAAGCCGGCCAGATAGACCTGACCAAGTCCGCCGCGGAACTGGCCAGCCAGTTCGGCTCCGCTGTCGGTTCCACCAAGGACGCCGTCGACACCGCCAAGGGCGCTGTTGAGAGCGTTGGCGAAGCCGCCGGCAAAGCCGTCGACGCCGTTAAGGGAATTTTCAAAAAATAAGTTTTTGAAATGAAGAAAGTCGTTGAAACCGCAAAGAGGGCGCCGCGCTTTTTCCTCCAGGAGATCTGGCGGCTCCCTCTTTACCGTTACAAGCCGATGAAGGCTTTCGCGATCCGTTTGCTTCGGATCTTTGCTTTGACCGGCCTGGAATTCGGGCATGACCGCTGCACCTTAAGGGCGACGGCTCTGACGCTCTATTCGCTTCTGGCGATCGTGCCTTTGCTGGCCATCAGCTTCGCTATCGCCCGCGGTTTCAACTTACAGGATATGCTTTTAGAGAGTATCGAAAAGAGCATTCTCTCGCGTTTCTCCGGCAACGAGGAACTGGCTGAATCCGTGACGATGGTCTTCAGCTACGTCACGGAAGCGGCCCAGCATACGCTTGAGCACACGAAATTCGGCGCCATGGCGGGAGTCGGCGTACTGATCCTGCTTTGGACCGTTATCAAGCTTCTCGGCAATATCGAGATCTCTTTCAACGATATTTTCGGCGGCGTGAAGTGCCGCTCCTTCGGCAGGAAGATCATCGACTACTGCGCGATAATCATCCTTCTGCCTTTCCTTCTGATCCTTTCCACTACGCTTACGGTCTTTTTGGAATCGCAGGCTAATTTCATCGTGGAGAAGCTGCCGTTCCTGGCCGGGCTTTCACCTTCCATGCATTTTCTGATAGAGCTTGTGCCTTACGTTCTCATCTGGCTCGGCTTTATCTTCCTGTATCTTTTCGTCCCGAACTGCAAAGTCAAAATTGTTCCAGGCATCATAGCGGGCATCACCGCAGGCACGGCTTTCAACGTTGTCTTGTGGTTCTATTTCGCTTTTCAGGTCGGCATGGCGAAAAACAGCGCGATCTACGGCGCTTTTGCGGCCGTGCCTTTGTTCATCGCCTGGCTGCAGGTCAGCTGGACGATCGTTTTGTGCGGCGCGGAGCTGGCTTTCGCTATCCAGACACACGGCTATTACGAGCCTAGGGATCTTACGGCCGGAACTAGCCTGACCTTGTGGTTCGCCATCTATGTCCATGTTATGGGCTCTGTCAGCAGATCCCTAATCGCCGGCAAGGAGCCTCAGACGGCCCGCCAGCTCTCCGAAGAGCGCCATCTGCCCGTCCAGCTCGTCCAGAAAGCCCTGAACGTTCTGACGGACAGCGGACTACTCCACAGATTGGAAAAAGGCGACGACTACGTTTACATTCCCTTGTGCGCCGTTGAATCATTGACAGTCGGCGAGATGCTGAAAAAGATCCAGAACAGGGGCAACATGATCTGCCCGGGACTGGAAGGCGAAAAATTCCATCAGCTGCTTCAAGCCCTGCGGAATCCCGACGCTCTCGTAAAAGAGTTGTAGAAACTGTATTCGTGCTGTTTTTATAAGGACCAAGGCAACAAGCGATTTAATAGCATTTTTGCCATATTAAGAAGGTTTTATCTCAAAATAGATAAAGCCATTTCTTCCGAGATAATAATAGGCAGAGGACATATTGATTAGTAAATTAACAAAATCACTTTCGAGATGTGAACTATGATTGAAAAGCTCATGTTTATATCGTTTTTCTTCTCTTTATGTGTTGGTTCCACAATGGCTTATGATATTTATTTTGAATATGAAGATAAGGACTATGGAACCAGCTTTAAAACAAATGTCGAAGAGAGCGCTACTTTTGTTTTTAATGGAAAAGTTGACCCCGAAAGAAGTTTGACTTCTTTTTTTTGTCTTAAATATCCTAATCAAATTAAACTCAAGAATTATGCGTTGGGTGTAGGCATTGATGAATATAAAAACGGGAACCAGTCTCTAAAAACTTGCGCTAATGATGCGAGATATATTGCAAATCCGTATAACAGTTATTTTTCAAACTCTTATATTCTAACTAATAATTTTGCCACAAAGGATGCAGTTCGTCAGAAGATTGCTGATATATCCGATGAATTGGGAGAAGGAGATAATTTTCTTTTCTTTTATTCCGGTTATTCAAATAATAACTCTGCGTTATGCTTCTATGATTCCGACTATACGTCTTCTGAATTTCTGGGAGATTTTGAAAAATTTAAAGAAGGAGTCAACATTATAATAATGCTTGACTCTGTTAGCGTCAGCACTTTTCTCGATGCTCTTCCCAACGATTTTGTGAATCGCCAAAATGTTTTGATTTTTGCAGGTTCTAAAACGCCGACTAAAAAATATTCAAAAAGTTTGAGCCCATTTACCTTTGCTTGGTATAAAACCAGAGATTATCTAACTGATGAAAACAAAGACCAGTTTTTAACGTTTTTTGAAATAGCTTGCAGGATCAAATTATATCTTGCGAAAAATAAGATTAAAGAATCTTTCTTCTTCTCCAATGAAACCTTAGCTAAAAAGGTTATCTACCATAACACTATGCTTGCGGAAGATTATGGAGAAATAAGTTTTAACGAAGATGGCAGCCAATTTAATATTGTTGCCTCGGATATAGATAATTATGCACTCATTCATATTGAGACACAGAAACGTTTTGTTCATGATATAGCTATTTATCCTAAAAAAGGATCTCTCAATGTTAACCTGAAAAAAGACTCACATCCGACAAAGTTTTCTCTGGAGTTCGATACGTATTACCTTCCGGAAGACAATTTATCCTTAACTATGAATAATGTCTTGATTCCAACTTTCAAACAGCCAAAAGTTAATAAAAACGGCAAATCTGGCACCTATACTATTGAAGACTATAATTACAAAAAAGTCGGGACTTTAAAATTTAAAAAAGAAAATGAAGTATATCATTGCAAACTGAATGTTAATGGCATGAATGAGTTGGCAAATGTTTTGGAGGCTGCTTCTGGTGTGGAAAGCATTGATCTTTTGGTCAGATTTACAGAGCAAATGTACAATAGTAAAATATCTTTTGATAAGAAATATACGCCAGGCAAGTCACTTTCTGCAAAACTGGTCAATTAGCTGACAACTGAATTGGGAAGCGGTTCGATCCTTGAGAGGAAGGCGAGGATCGAGAGAGCCATTTCTTTCGGGTCTTTCGTTTGAATTTTCGGGAATTTTCCGAAAGGATTGTAAACTTTTCCCTGGCGGCGGACGACGAGCGTTTCGCCGGAAAGTTCCACCGTGTCTATGCCGCGCTCCCTGGCGCGCAGTTTTATTTCCGTAAGGTCTAGGAGAGTTTCCGCTGACTTCGGTAGTTGGCCGAAGCGGTCTTTCAATTCCTCTGCTAGTTTTTCCAATTCTTGGACGCTTTTTACCATGCTGAGTCTGCGGAAGAGGTCTAAGCGGAGGACCGGGCTCTGGATGTAGTTTTCCGGGAGGTCGCCCATAATGGGGAGATGCAAAGTAACGTCGTCGATGACAGGGGAGAGGCTCGGAAGCTCGTCGCGCCAGTCGAATTTCTTTTTGCTTATTGTCTCTTCCTCAGGCTCTTCTTTTTCTTCGCTGGGTTTGGGAATGTACTTGCCTTCCTTCACCATTTGAATAGCGCGGTTAAGGAGCTTGCAGTATAGGCCGAAGCCGATGGCGGCAATGTGCCCGGACTGCTTGTCGCCTAGGATGTTGCCGGCGCCCCTTATTTCCAGATCCTTCATGGCGATCTGATATCCGGAGCCGAGGGCGGTGTTTTCCATGATGGCGCGCAGGCGCTGCCTCGCTTGGGAGTCGAGGGAAAGGGAAGTCGGGACGACCAGGTAAGCCCAGGCCTGGCGGTCGGCGCGCCCAACGCGTCCTCTCAATTGGTAGAGGTCGGCGAGGCCGAAGCGCTGGGCGTCGTCGATGATGATCGTGTTGACGTTCGGCATGTCGATGCCGCTTTCCACGATCATAGTGCAGATAAGAATGTCGTATTTGCCTTCCACGAAGTCTTTGATGACTTCCTCCAGGTCTTCTTCCGGCATCTGTCCGTGGCCCATGGCGATCCTGGCGGTAGGCAGAAGCTTTTGCAGGCGGTCTCTTTCCTCTTCTATCGTCTCCACTCTGTTGTGAAGGTAGAAGACTTGCCCGTTGCGCAGGAGTTCCCGCTGGATCGCTTCTTTTATAATGGGGCCGCTCTTTTTTATGAGCGTAGTTTGGACGGGCAGACGGTCCTTGGGAGGAGTGTTGATGACCGACATGTCCCTAAGGCCCGTCAGCGACTGGTAGAGCGTTCTGGGAATGGGCGTGGCGGAAAGGGAGAGTACGTCGGAAAGATGGCTGAGCCTTTTCAGCTTCTCTTTGTGGCGGACGCCGAAGCGCTGCTCCTCGTCGATGACTATGAGGCCCAGTTTGGGAATGGCGATGTCTTTGGAGAGGAGGCGGTGCGTGCCGATTATAATGTCCACTTCGCCGGCGGCAAGGGCTTTTATGGTCTCTTTCTGGACCTTGGGAGAAACGAAGCGGCTCATCTCCTCAATGCGGATGGGGTAATGGGCCATGCGGTCGTAGAAAGTCTTGACGTGCTGGTGGGCGAGGATCGTGGTAGGAACTAGGACGGCTACCTGCTTGCCGCTCATGACGGCCTTGAAAGCGGCCCGGATGGCGACTTCCGTTTTGCCAAATCCGACGTCGCCGCAGATAAGCCTGTCCATGGCGGAAGTCGATTCCATGTCGGCTTTCACTTCCTCAAAGGCTCTTTTCTGATCGTCCGTTTCGGTGTAGGGGAAAGATTTTTCAAAGCCCAATTGCCACTCGTTGTCCTTCATGGCGGCGAAACCGGGGATGGCTTTCCTCTGGGCCTGGCGTTCAAGAAGTTCGCTGGCGAGGTCTAGTACGGCCCTCTCAGCCTTGCGGCAGCGGCTTTTCCATCTAGTGCCGCCAAGAGTGTCGAGTTCCGGCTCCCTTCTGCCTACGTTGATGTAGCGCTCGATCAGGGCGGCCTGGCCCAGGGAGACGTAGAGCATGTCGTCGTTGGCGTAGCGGATGGCGATCATCTCGTTTTCGCTGTCGCCGTTCTTTAATTTCCTTATGCCTTCATAGATGCCGATGCCGTAGTTGATGTGCACGACGTAAGAGCCGACTTTGATGGTGGCGAGGTTGTCGATCGGTTCGGAGAGGCGCCTGGTGGTTTTATAGGGCCTCTGCTTCTTTAGCGCGCGCTTGAAGATCTCGTCGTCTAAGAGCACGGCTTCCTTCGTTTCAGGGAGAATGAAGCCGCCGCTTAAAGTCCCGATCGCGCTTTTGTAGCAATTCTTCGGGACGTCGCGTTCCTTTAAGAGTTCGGCTAAGCGCTCAGCGTCCTGGGGCGTGGAGAAATGGATCGTTACCTGCCACTTCTGCTCGTGCCAGACGCTGAGCTGATCGGCGAGGTTTCTTAAGATGTTGTCGAAAATATCGCGGCTGTTCTGGTAGAACGCCATGCCCGCCAGATCGCCGGAAGAGTAAGAGCGGCACTTGATCTCTTTGAGATTCTGCGCGGGGACGAAGGGCAGGTCGGAACTGAATTCGCTAATGAATAGCGCGTTGCCCTCCCTGGCCTTGGACTGCAGAAGGCGCATGCGCTCCTTGCCGTTGGGCAGAAAATCTTCCGCCAGTTCGCCGGTGCTCCATTTTTCCCATTCCCTTAGGATCCTGCCGAATTCGTACCAGATGATCAGCGGCTTTTTCTGATAGAAATCAATGAGAGTGCTTTTGGCCTTGGGGTCGGGGATGTTGTGCTCGTTAGCGGAGAAGACGACGAGCTCTGTTAGATTTTCTTCTTGAAGAGAGCGCTGGGTGGCGGAGTCGAAGCGGCGGATAGAAGTAACTTCGTCGTCGAAATACTCTATTCTGACGGGATTCTCGTCCGTCAGGGGGAAGATGTCTATAAGTCCGCCGCGCTGGGCGAATTCGCCCCTGAACTGGACCATGTCGGCGCGCTCATAGCCAAGATCGTTAAGGTCGTGCAGCAGTTTTTCCGGCGGGTAGGAAGAGCCGCTTTCGATGGTCAGGGCTCTCTTGGCGAAACTTTTGGGATCGGGAGTGTCCTGCAGAAGGGAGATGAGAGGGGCGGCCGCTAAAACAAGTTTGTCGGAAAGTAGCAGGGAGTAGCATTCCATGCGCTCCAAACTGACGGAAATGTTTTCCAGCTCTTTTTCTTTCTGCCAGTTCTGCGCGCCGAAAAGAGCGGAAGGCTCTTTAAAAAAGCCTTTGTAATTCAAAAGGATCTCTTCCGCTTCAAGCTGACTAGCGGTGATGATGAGAAGCGGCCTTTTGAGTTCATCGGAGAGCTGCCCGGCAACGAGGGACGCCAGCGGGCAGTTGACTCCGAAAAGTCCGGCGCTCGCTTCCGGATCTCTCCGAAAGAGCTCTAAGATTTCCTTTACGGCGCCGGACTGTTTCACAAAAGATTATTTTTTGTTGAAAGCGTCTTTGCTCATGCCGCAGACAGGACAGGTCCAGTCTTCCGGCAGATCTTCGAATTTGGTTCCGGGAGCGATGCCGTGCTCCGGATCGCCTTTAGTGGGGTCGTACTCATAGGAGCAGACGGAGCAGATGTAGGATTCCATGGTGCTTTCCTTTTATGAAAGGTGATGCCGGAAGAGAGGAGTGCTGAAATAGCGCTCTCCCGTGTCCGGAAGAATTGTCACGACGCGTTTGCCAGGGCCGAGCTCGCGGGCCATCTTGAGGGCCGCGTAAACGTTGGAGCCCGAACTGATGCCGCACAAGAGCCCTTCCTTCAGAGCCAGCTGTTTGGCGGTGTAGAGGGCGTCCTCATCGCTGACGACGCAGCTGGAGGAGAAGATCTTGGTGTTGAGATTCTTCGGAATAAGCCCGTCGCCGATGCCCATCTGCAGGTGCGTTTTGATGGAGCCGCCGGCCAAGATGGCGGCGTTCTGCGGTTCCACGGCCCAGATCAGAATGTTGGGGTTAGCTTCCTTTAAGACTTCGCCGATGCCGGAGAGCGTGCCGCCCGTGCCGACGCCGGAGCAGTAGCCGTCTATGGGGCCCTGGACATCGTTTAGGATCTCCTGGGCGGTCACTTTCCTCTGCACTTCGGGATTGTGCGGGTTCTCGAACTGCTGGGGAATATAGACGTTGGGATTGTTCTTTTTCAGTTCTTCGGCCATTTGCGCGCAGCGGTCGATGGCTTCGCCGATGTTGCCCTTGTCCTCCACAAGGATCACTTCAGCGCCGTACTGCTCGACGAGCATGCGGCGTTCGGCGCTGACGGAATCGGGCATGATGATGACGACGTGGTAGCCTTTGACGGCGCCAACAAGGGCGAGGCCTATGCCCTGGTTGCCGGAGGTCGGCTCCACGATAATGGAGTTGGGATTGAGCAGCCCTTCTTTTTCAGCGGCCTCTACCATGGCGCAGGCCGTTCTGGTCTTGATGGAGCCGCCGACGTTCAGCGCTTCAAATTTGACGAGTATTTCAGCGTCGGCGAGAGTTGTCATGTGGCTGAGCCTGATGAGGGGCGTTTTGCCCATGGCTTCCAGTACATTGTTAAAAACAGGCATTATATTTCCTTGAGATTGATTATGTTCAGATGATAGCGGCCGTTATTCTTGTCCACTTTGATCCTGGCGTCGAAGAGTTCGGAGATGATCTCATCCTGCATGACTTCGCCAATTTTTCCAGACCTCAGGACGCGGCCGGATTTCAAGGCCAGAAGGTTGGTGAAGTTTGGCATGATGTCTTCCACATGGTGCGTGGTCATGACGAGCGAAGGGCCCTCAGAACTGGAGAAATTCTGCAGGAACAATAGGAAGCGCTCCCTCGCCACGGGATCTAAGCCTGAGCAGGGTTCATCCAGGATTATCAGAATGGGATCGACCATCAGAGCTCTTCCTATCATCACTCTTCTCTTTTCGCCCTGGGAAAGGCAGCCCCAGCCGCGGTTCCGTAAGTACGAGCAGCCGATCCTGTCAAGGATGGCGTCGGCTTTTTCGCAGATCTCCGGAGTAGGCTCGTCGTAGAGGCCCAACGAGGCGAAATGCCCTCCGATCACAACGTCGGCGGCCGATTCCGCCGGGCGGATGCGGCTTTCCAATTCCGAACTGACGATGCCGATCCTTCTCCTCAGCTCCGGCCAGTTGTATTCGCCGTAGGTGTTCCCGGCGATCCTTATGGTTCCGCCGGAGAAGCTGTCATAGGCTGTGATGGCGTGCAGAAGCGTGCTCTTGCCGGCGCCGTTGGCGCCAAGTATCACCCAGTTCTCGCCCGGCAGCACTTTCCAGCTGACGTTGTGGAGAATAGTCGCCGCTTTGAAGACAGAGAGTCCAATGAGCTCTATGATGGGAGTCGAATTCATTTGGAGAGGAAGGACCTGATCGATTCAAGACAGCTTTCCGTATCCTTGTAAGGGAAGGGGACGGTGGCGATAAGCTCACCGTCGCCTCCCACAATGAGGAGCGAGGGGCTCTTGCTGGCGTCATACTTGTCTCTCCAGGCACCGCAGACGCCAGTCGCGTTCTGGTAAGGGCAGGAGAGGTAGAGCGGAACAAGTTCCTTGTCCACTTCATTGAGGAATTCTTTTCTCGAAAAGATGCGGCACCAGTTGTTCTCGCAGGCTGAGCAGTCCGGGGCGGTGATCAGAACAAGAAGCGCTTTTCCCTTTTCCTTGGCTTCCAGTTGGGCGCAGTTAACGTCCGTCCTCCAGTAGGCAGGGGAAGGCTGGCATGCGCATGAGCAAAGCAAAAATATGGTTGAAATGGCAATGATTATATTTCTCATAATTCTATAATTGTAGCATTTCCGTACCCGTTTTGGGGCGGTCTTGGGCTAAATAGGCGTTTTATAATTAAATTTGAGGTGTTTTTGCTATCCATTGATACCCACTTGCTTATAGGGTAAAATACTTCGCGAATAACTGTAAAAAAAGGAAAGCAATGAAACGCATCAACCGTCCCGAACCACCGAGAGTCCACGCCCAAAGCCACCACAGCGACGAAACAGGAGAGCTGTATTACGAATACAACGGCCGCCGTGTCGTGGAAGTGAAAATGCCTGAAGGCGTCAAATACCGCTACCGCGTCTATTCCGACGGCGACATCTGCACTTCGCCGCTCTTCCAGCAGATCTATCTGGCGGTCCAGGAAGACAAGGCGGTCCCCGTCAGGATCGACTTCACCTTAAGCCCCGAAGCGGTCTGCATGAGCCCTGAGAGAGCCGACAGGGAGAAAGCAATTCTAGGCCAGGTCGGGCATCCTCTCATCTACGGCTGCTGCGGTCTCTACGATATATACGACGATTACTTGATCGACTGGTTCGGCAACGAATGGCGCTGGCTCTCCGATAAGATGGAGAAAGACGAAAACGGCAACACGAAAGTTTCCATCGAAGTCATGATCGGCGCCAGGGCTTTCATCATCAACTGCCGCCCGCAATTCTATCGCAAGCATCTCGGTTACGAATATTACAAACCCTGGGAATGCCGCCCGAACACGAAGCCCGTGGCCGGCTGGTGCTCCTGGGAAGCCTACCGCAGGGAAGTGACGGAAAAGAACGTCGCCGACGTCTGCGACTTTTTGAAAGACACCTTCCTGCCCTACGGCCTGGAGTACGTCCAGATCGACGACGGCTATCAGAAGAATCCTTACGGCATAACGCCTGATCACACTTTGGCGGAAGCCTGGATGGCTCCCACGGAAGCCTTCCCCAAGGGCGCCAAGGGCATCGCCGAGACGATCTCTAAAAGAGGCCTGAGCCCCGCTATCTGGATGAACTCCGACGTCAGGGAATACAATCCCGGCCCCGACACCAAGGACTGCGTCCTGCGCCATGAGGACGGCACGATCATCAAGGCTGCCTGGCTCACGACTCCCTTGGACTGGAAGGACGAGACTATTGAAAAGCATTTCGTTCCCGTTCTGCGCGCTTTCAAGGAAGCGGGCTTCTCTTACATCAAGATCGACGCCCTGAGGCACTCCTTCTACGACGCCTTGGGCCAGGCCGTGAGAGAAGGACTCATCACAAGCGACGAAGCTGAGCACCGTTTCAGAAAACTGCACGAGACTTTCAGAAGGGAACTGGGCGATGATTTCTATCTTCTGGTCTGCTGGGGCATCTTCACCCAGACCGCCGGCTGCGGCGACGCCTGCCGCGTGGCCACGGACGCCAACCCGGACTGGAACAAAGTCAGGATGCAGATCACGGAGCAGGCCCGCTGGTGGCACACCCAGCGCATCCTCTTCCTGAACGACCCGGACCATGTCTGCGTCAGGACGAAGCCCAGCTGGGGCCAGGCGCTGCTCTCTAACGTCGCGCTTACCGGCGGGCTCATGATGTTAAGCGACCCAATCGACTCCTACGACGAGGAGAGGATCTACAATACGCAGCGATGCCTGCCGACGCTTGAGACCTTCGCGGCCGAGACCGGCCCCTTGGACATTCGCTATCCCGCTTACGCCTGGACGAAAGTGCACGGCGCGGCCTTCAAGGGCGACATCACGACCTGGAACGAACTGACCGACGAGGAAGTCATGATCCAGGCCGGCGCGCATAAGACCATGAACGACGAGCATCCTTTCTCCTGCCTCTGGTCTTACCATATCGAGAAGCCCTTCGACAAGTGGTGCGTCGTTCAGCGCGTGGCCAACTGGCCACTGAAAGCTTCCGCGATCTCTTTGGAAAACGTCAACCTCGATCCCAAGAAAACGTACCTTGTCTTCGATTTCTGGACTCAGAAATTCCTCGGCGAAGTTACGGAAAAGATCAACGTTCCGGCGCTCAATTACGGCGACGGCCAGGTCCTCTGCTTCAGGGAGAAGAAAGGATCTCCCCAGTTCCTCGCTTCCACCAGGCACGTTTCCATGGACGCTGTCAGCGTAACTGACATCAAGGAAGAGAATGGCAATCTTACGCTGAAGCTTGATCTCCCGGTTGGCGACGAGGAAAAATATTTCTTCTACGTTCCCAAGGGCTCAGCCGTGAAGGAAGTCAGATCCAAGGATTGCGAGGTAAAAATCGAAAGCGCCGAAAATTCCCTGGTCGTTGTTTCGGTCAAGGCTAACGCCAGGAACTGCGAACTGAGCCTGGTCTTTTAAGGAGCCTCTATGTTCAGCCTGAAAAAAACCTTGCTGGCAATTCTTGCCTTGACCTTCGCCATTCAGCTTGCGGGCGGCGAACCGCCCTCCGTCTATCCCAAGGCCCGCTATTATCAGGACAAGGGCCTTTTGACGATGGAGTACAATAAGCGCGTCATAATGACCGCGCAGGTCCCGCCGGGCGAGGAGCTCATTACGCGCGCCACCAGCGACGGCTGCATCATAAGCACGCCGCTCTACGAGCAGTTCTATCTCGCCGCCGACAAAGACATGACGGCCGTTCTGACCTTCGACCTTCCAGGCGAAGCCATCTGCATGAAGCCGAAAAGATCCGGCGACAACCAGGCTGTCTTAGGCCAGGTCGGTCATCCTCTCATATACGGCGTGAACGGAATCTACAGTTTGACGGACGACCTTATGATCGACTGGACGGACGCAAACTGGAGATGGCTGGATGAGCGCTTTGAAGTGGGAACGAACGGCAACTATGTTGCGAGATTGGAAGTGAACCTCAAAAAAGGCCCCTGGCTCGTCAACATCAGGCCGCTCTATTACAAGGAACACTTGGGATATCGCTACTACGAGCCCTGGAAATTCCGTCCCCAGCTGCAGCCTATCGCCGGCTGGTGCTCCTGGCTCGCTTATTACAAAGACATCAACGAAAAACTGATCCTTGAAGTCGCGGACGTCCTCACCAACAAATTCCTGCCCTACGGCCTCAATTATCTTCAGATCGACGACGGCTATCAGGATCAGGAATTCGGCATCACGAAAGACAAATCGCTCTGCGACTCCTGGCTGACGCCCATCGAGGGTTTCCCCAACAGCATCACCAGCACCGCGAAACTCATCGCCAAAAAAGGCCTGAAGCCCGGCGTCTGGATGAACACCGACATCAGGACCTACGATCCTCCGGAAGGCGCGAAGGACGTCATCTTCAAGAATCCCGACGGCAGCCGCATGTACGCCGCCTGGCTATCCTACGCCAACGACTGCACAGACGAATCGCTGTACAAAACCCTTGCTCCGCTTTGGGAAAAGCTCGCTAAGTCCGGCTACGTTTACATCAAGATCGACGCTTTGAGGCACACCTGTTTCGACGCCCTGGGCAACGCTGTCAGCAAAGGCTACATCACCCAGGAGGAGGCGAGGAAACGCTTGCGCCGCCTCTTTGAGATCGCCAGGGAAAAAGCCGGCAAGGACACGTTTCTCCTGTCCTGCTGGGGCACTTTCACGGAAAACATCGGCCTTGTTGACGCGAGCCGCATCAGCACCGACACCAATCCGAACTGGGAACGCCTGCTTCTGCAGCAGTACGAGCTGGCGCGCTTCTGGCCCTTGCAGCGCATCATCTATCAGTTGGATCCCGACCACATCTGCTCCAGGGCCCAGTCCAACTGGGCGAGGGCGACGCTCTCCACTGTTTCGCTTTGCGGCGGCCTTTTCATGATTAGCGACCCCATCCAGTCCTATGATGAAAAGCTCACCCGCGCCATCCAGAGAGTGCTGCCCAATCTTCCCACTTATCCTGCCGAGACCGCGCCTATCGATTTCTCCGCGCCTTCCTACGCCAGCCATATCTGGACGGGCAGGGACAGCAAAGAGAATCCCATCGACGATTCTTTGAGCGGCATCTTCCCGGGCCAGGATCAGCCCTCTCCCTTCGGCACGCTCTGGTCTTACCACATCGACTGCCCGGCCGGCCGCTGGTCAGTCTTGCAGCGCAACGCTCTTTGGAAGCTTCCCGAAGCCGAGATCGCTATAAAAGACCTTGGCCTTGATCCGAAATTCGAATATCTGGTCTTCGATTCCTGGAAAGGCAAATTCTTAGGGACCGTCAAAGAAAAGATAAAACTGCCCGCCATGAGGACCGGCGACTCCCTTACCTGGGTCATAAGAAAGAAGACCGGCCTTCCGCAGATCATTGGCACCAGCAGGCACATCGCCGGCGGCTTCGTGGAACTGGAAAAAGAGGAATGGCTCGACGGCCAGCTCTTCCGCATCGTAACAAAAGATCAGCCCGAACTGTGGACCGCTTTCATCTATCTGCCGGAAGGCTATGATCCTTTCTCAACGGCGAACATGGGTTCCGGTTCCGTGGAACTTGTCAAGACCGGAGCGAACATCGCGGAGCTGAGAATAAAAGGCGAAGTCGACGTTCAGCTCTCCTTCAAAACCAAAGCAAAAAACAAAAAATCCTCCAAATAAAATTCAAACCCCAAAATAAGGTTTAACTATGGCAAAGAAAGAGATCGGCGGGCACTACGCCCACATGAATTCAGCTGTCAGTACCATCGGCCTTCCCGGCAAAGGCTACCGCAAGATCAAGATCGTCCACATGGGAGCCGGCAGCGGTTTCGCGCACTCGCTTTCCAAGGACTTCATGCAGATGCCCGACATGCCGGGCGGCGAGATCGCGCTGGTCGATATCGACGCCAAGCGTCTTGACATCATGTTCCATCTCATAAAGGCCCTCTGCCAGAAATTCGGCAAGGAGAAAGAGTGGAAGATCACGGCTTACACCGACAGAAGGAAAGCTCTGCCCGGCGCCGACTACATCGTGAACAGTATCGAAGTTTCCGGTGTGAAATGCGTGCGCTTCGACAACGACATTCCTCTGCAGTACGGCGTCTCCCAGTGCATCGGCGACACCATCGGCCCCGGCGGTCTTATGAAAGCTCTCCGCACGGTTCCCGTTTGGATGGACATTCTCCACGACGCCGAGGAGCTCTGCCCCAACGCTCTGGTCCTAAATTACACCAACCCCATGAACATCATGACGCTGTCCACGCTGCGCTACTCCAAAATGAAATGCGTGGGACTCTGCCACTCCGTTCAGGGCACCTCGAAGGTTCTGGCCAAACGCGCCGGCATCCCTTACGAGGAAATGGAATGGGAATGCGCCGGCATCAATCACCTCGCCTGGTTCACGAAGCTCAAACACCACGGCAAGGATCTCTATCCTCTTCTCATCAAGAAAGCCATAAAAGACCTCAAAGCCGGCACCAACGTTGACAAAGAGGACTTCCCGGATCTCGTCAGGAAAGACATGATGGTGCACTTCGGCGCTTTCATCACGGAATCCTCCGGCCACCTCTCTGAATACATCAGCCTCTACCGCACTAGTAAAAAGCACCGCGACGAATACTGCCGCTCTGGCTACGATGGCGAGGAAGGCTTCTACGCCGACGGCTACCCCAAATGGCGCAGAGACGCTGACAAGATCCGTACCGAAATGTACACCGGAAAACGAGAACTCGGCGGCGCCCGCGGCCACGAATACGCCTCCTGGATCGTGGAAGCCATCGAGAAGAACTCTCCCTTCAGGATGTACGGCAACGTCCTTAACACGAGCCTTGACGGCGCGGGCCCGCTTATCAGCAACCTGCCGCATGACGGCTGCGTGGAAGTCGCCTGCCTAATCGACCGCAACGGCGTCCAGCCCCTCCGCTACGGCGCTCTGCCCACTCCCATGGCCGCCATCTGTGCAGCTGACATGTACATGTTCGAAATGGCCGCCCAGGCTTGCGTCAACAGGTCTATCGAGCAGGCCATCCAGGCCCTCTACCTCGATCCTTTGACCTCGGCTGTCTGCACGCCCAAAGAGATCAAGGAAATGTTCCTGAAGCTCTACAAGGCCGAAAAGAAATT
>JAFSWV010000090.1 GCA_017444325.1 bacterium
GACAGCTTCCTGGCCGGCAAGATCACGCCCGACCATATCTCCGCCAACGGCGATATCAAGATGCGACTGACGTCTCACGACGTCATCGACACTACGAAAGCCTATGCGGAAGCGGCTGCCAGAGGCGAGATCAACCAGCCTTACCGTTCCGGTTACGCCTGGTTCAACTACGTCATGGTGAGCCCGATCCCGGTCGTCGGCAGAGTGAACTTCAACACGGCCTCCAAAGAGCTCCTTGGCGCACTGCCCGGCATTACGCCTGTTCTGGCCGCCAACATCGCTGAAGGTATTGATGAGAACGGCAAAGCGACTCTGAAGCCTTACAAGCATCCCAGCGACATCCTGAAGGTCAAGGGCATGAAGCTCAGCAACTACAGGCGCTTCGCCAACCTTGTCTGCATCGACTCTTACGTTTACACCGCCAAGATCGAAGCCGAGCTCTTCGACGACGTTGACCATGACGGCGTCTTTACCCCCGAAGTTGACCATCAGAGCGCCAACGGCCTCAGGCACTACATTCTTAAGAGCAACCCGGGTTCGGACATCGAACACTGCATAGAGGAATTGGAGGAATTCTAATGAGCGGATTACCCCTTACCAACGACAACTTTGAAGCGGAAGCCCTGAACTTTGAGGGCGCTGTCATAATCGATTTCTGGGCCACCTGGTGCGGTCCCTGCAAAGCTTTCATGCCCATCGTGGAAGCCTTCGCCAGCGAGCATCCCGAGATCAAATTCTGCACGGTGAACGTGGACGACGCGCCCGAGATCGCGGAACGCTATGAGATCATGAGCATACCGACTTTGGTATTCCTTAAAGGAGGGGAGTTGAAAGAGATCTCCGTCGGCTCCCTTCCTCCCAAAGTCCTGGCGGAAAAAGCTGAAAAAGCTTTCGCATGATCCATCTCGCAAAAGATCTATGGCCGTCTTTATTGACGGCCTTTTTTGTAAGTGCGGCAGTCTCCAGGCTGCTAGCTTACCTCTATGTGAAGAAAGGCTGGTGCGCTCCCAGCCGCACCGGCGGAAAGATGCCTTTGACAGGGGGAGTAGGGATCCTGTCGGGGTTTGTTTCATCTCTATTGATCTTTTGGCTTTGCCACAGGTTTGACCAGCTGATCGACATCAGCTTCTTCATCTTTTCAATTCTTGTTTTGGGATTGCTATTGCCTTTTTTTGTCCTCGGCCTTCTTGACGACTTTGTCCACTTCAGGCCTCTTCCCAAACTGTTTCTTTTCATCCTGGCCGCCGCTTCGCAGCTGATCCTGATCTTTTCGTGCCTGATCGTCATGAGTTTCAGCGGCTACAGTTTCCCGCCTTCTTCTTTTCTTCTTCCGCTCCTTGTTGTGTTTCTGCTTTTTTTCTTTGCCAATTCTTACAATTTTTTGGACAACGCCAACGGGCATTGCGCTGTCGCGGTCTTGGGAACGGTCTTGGCGGCTTTTTTTACTTCCGGCACCGAGATCAATGAAGCTGAGATCGCGATATTCCATCTGGGCCTGGCGGCTACGGTCGTCGGTTTTTTGATCTGGAATTTCCCGTTTAAACCGAAACTTTACCTTGGAGATGCGGGGAGCCTCTTTTTGGGAGCTTTGACCGCCCTAATGGTTATGCTGTCCCGCCCCGGAGATGGTCATGCCGTTTTGGAATGCGCGACGCTTCTCGCGTTCCCTTTGTACGACACCTGCGCGGTTATGCTTCTGAGGGTGTTGAGAGGGCAGAATCCCACGATCGGCGGGCAGGACCATTATTCACATAGATTGATGCGCGGGGGATTCCCTCTCTGGCTCGTTAATCTGATCGCTTTCACGGCGGCTGGGATACTGCCCGTTGTGTTCATAAAGCTCCCTGAGGGAGCGATCTGTTTCGGCCCATTCGCCATTTGGGCGTTCCTGCTTTTCCTAGATGTTTTGGCCGCCATTTTGCGAAAAAGGGCGGCTGATGAGCCTACGCTCTCCTGAACGGGGCTTTTTTGGCCCGTTCATTGACTTTTTAGGGCTTATTTTATATCATTTCTAATAAGTTTTATACCGTGGAAAAATATCTCCGGCGGCGCGAGTCAGCACACGGGTCCCCATTAGGTTTTGGGGAAACGCGATCCAACCGGATAATCTAATGAGGAACAATGAAACTAGGATTAACCACCGCAAGTTTCGACACGGCTATCCAAGGCGGCCGTACCAATTTGGTGAAGATCATCGAATCAGCCGGGAATCTGGGCTTCGAAGGCCTGGAAATCATCAACAAGAAAGAGGTTTGGCGCAAGGATATCAGCGATGATATCAAAGTCAACCTGGTCAGGATGCGCGAGAAAAAGCAGCGTTACTTCGCCTACGGCGTAAGTTTCGACCTCGGTCTCGCCGACGATACGCTCCGCTGGCGTATGATGAACAAAGTTAGGGAAGCCATCCTTCTGGCCGCCGTCACGAACGTCAACTACGTTACGCTTTACGGCTGTCTGACGGAAGAAGGCGCGACCTTCGCCGAACGCAAGGACGTTCTGGTCAAGACCATCAAGGACTGCCTTGATCTGGCCGAAATGAAGCATGTGACGCTCTGCCTTGCCAACGACAATCCAGTTCTGAACGGCATCGCCAATCTTAAGGCCGTTTGCGAGGAAGTCGCCTCCCCGAACTTCAAACTCAGCCTGGATCTTGGCGAGATCGCCCTGGGCGGCGAATGCCCGGTGGAAGCTCTGAAGACTCTGAGTCAGTATGTCGCCGAAGTTTTGGCGACCGACGTTAAGGAAGCCGAAGGCGGACAGCTCGAATTCTGCGTTGCCGGCGAAGGCAAAGTTCCTTTTGCCGATGTCATCGCGCTGCTTCGTCAGCTTTCCTTCGAAGGCTTCATCAGCGATTACTACAAGGGCAGCGAAGAACCCGCCGACGGCGTGAAGCGCTGCGCTGAGAATCTCAAAAAGCTTTTGAGCGAATAAGAGGAAAAATATATGGCTACTAAAATCAGACTTAGAAGAACAGGTACCACCAATCTGGCCACTTTCCGCATCGTCGCCGCTGACGAACGTTCTCCGCGCGACGGCCGCTTCCTCGAAACTCTGGGCTCCTATGATCCCAGGAAAGAAGGCGAGGAGAAGGTCCAGCTGAACGTCGAACGCGCCCAGTATTGGGTGAGCGTCGGCGCCCAGGTGACTCCGAAAGCCATTTCGCTTTTGAAGTCCAAAGGTGTGGTTTTCCCGAGCAAGGCTACCAAGAAAGCCAAAGAAGCTCAGGAATAAAAGCGGTTTGCTTTTTTGCTCTTTCACATGAAAATCGATGTGCTGACCCTTTTCCCAGGCTCTTTGGATGCGTATTTGAAAGAGAATATCGCAAGGAGAGCGAGTGAAAGCGGGCTGCTGGAAGTGGAGCTTCACGACTTTCGCGAATACACTCACGACCGGCATCGCACAGTTGACGATTCCCCTTACGGCGGCGGCCCCGGAATGTTGATCGGGCCCGCGCCGATCTTCGAGGCCATGGACGATCTGGCGCTCTGGGATGCTTACAAGATCTTTCTTACTCCCAGCGGCAGGCCCTTGAGCTACGGGATTGCCTGCGAACTTTCCAAACGCGATCACATAATGATCCTCTGCGGACATTACGAAGGCGTTGACCAGAGAGTGCGCGACATAATGGACGAGGAGATCTCGATAGGGGACTACGTCATCAGCAACGGTTCGGTCGCCGCCATGGTTCTGATTGACACCGTGACGAGGCTGATACCGGGGACGCTCGGAAACGAAGACAGCGCTGAGAACGATTCGTTCTGCGACGGCCTTCTCGAATATCCCCAGTACACCCGCCCCGAGGAATACCGGGGGATGAGAGTGCCGGACGTTCTTCTGAGCGGGAACCATCAGCTCATCGCCAAATGGAGAAGGGAGAAGCAGCTTGAACTAACGAAGCTGCGGCGCCCCGAACTTTTGGAGAAAGCGCAAAAAGAAGAATAATCAAGAAAAATCAACAAAAATCAAAAATACTATGAGCAAATTGATCGAAAAAATCCAAGGCCAGAAAAGAGCGGAAGCCCTAGTGCCTTTCCGCGTTGGCGACACTGTCAAGGTGAACCAGAAGATCCGTGAAGGCGACAAAGAGCGCATCCAGGTCTTCCAGGGCGTCGTGATCGCCCGTCAGGGCGGCGGCGCGGGCGAGACCTTCACGGTCCGCAAGATCTCCTTCGGCGTCGGCGTTGAGCGCGTTTATCCCGTCAACTCCCCGAACGTGGTGAGCGTGGAAGTCGTGAGAGAAGGCGCAGTCCGCCGTGCGAGACTGTACTATCTCCGCGGCCGCGTCGGCAAAGCCGCCAAGATCTCTGAAAAGCGTCGCGCCAACTAGGCGTACTTTTGGGCCCCCGGCGGTTTACCGCCAGGGGCCTAACACTTAAAAATAACAAGAAACACTATGGCATCTGAAGATCTTATTCTGGATATTTTGCTTGAACAAGGCAAGATCAAACAGGAGAATATTGACAAGTGTCGCGACAACCTCGGCGTCAGGGCTAACACAATGCTTGAACTGTTGTGCCTCGACGGCGTCATCAAGGAAGAGGAGCTGGTCGCCTTTTTGGTCGACTATCTGTCCGTTCCTTCCGTGACACTCTCCGACAACACTATCCCCCCCGAAGTAATCCAGTGCGTCCCCGGCGAATTCGTCAGAAAAAACCATCTCATGCCTTTCAAACTGGAAGCGAACACGCTGACGGTCGGCATGGTGAACCCGATGGATGTGGACGTAGTAGATAACCTGACCGTTGAACTAAACAAGAATCCCCAGACTCAGGGCATCTCCGTCGAGACCGCCATCGCGGGCCCCATCGACATCCAGAATGCCATAGACCTTTACTACCGCGGACAGCAGTTCGAGACGGCTGTTAGCGAAGCGGAAGAAGGGGATTACAGCGAAGCGCTGAAAGGAATCGGCAACATTTCAGGCGGCGAGGGCGAGGACGAAGCCCCGATCATTCGTTTCGTCTCCGCCATCATTACCCAGGCCTACCGCATGCGCGCTTCCGATATTCACATTGAGCCTCTTGAGAAACGCATTCGTATCCGCTACCGCATCGACGGCGTTTTGAAAGAGATGGAATCGCCCCCGAAGAGACTGCAGGGCCCCATCATGTCCAGGTTGAAAATTATGTCCGGCATGAACATGGCTGAGCGCAGGATCCCTCAGGACGGCCGTATTAAATTTAAAGTTGACAAGGTGGTGCTTGACCTGCGCGTCTCGAACCTCCCCGGTACGCACGGCGAATCAGTGGTCATGCGTATTCTGGACAAATCCTCGCTGATGCTCGGTCTGTCCGAACTGGGCTTCCTTGATGAGGACGAGAACACCTTCCGTCATCTTATCAGCATGCCTAACGGCGTATTGCTGGTCACGGGCCCGACTGGTTCCGGCAAGACCACGACGCTTTACGGCTGCTTGAACTTCCTCAATAAACCGGACGTCAAGCTGATCACCGTGGAAGACCCTGTCGAATACATGCTGGGCGGCATTAACCAGGTCCAGGTGAACGACGAGATCAACTTCACGTTCAGCCACGCCCTCCGTTCCATTCTGCGTCAGGCCCCGAACATCATCATGGTGGGCGAGATCCGAGACAGAGTGACAGCTGAAATCGCGACGCAGGCGTCCCTGACCGGCCCCTTGGTCTTCTCAACGCTGCACACCAACGACGCTCCTTCCGCCATTACCCGTCTGATCGATATGGGCGTGAAACCCTTCCTGGTCGCCACGTCCGTCATCGGCGTCATGGCTCAGCGTCTCGCCCGCACCGTCTGCAAGAACTGCGCCTGCGAATACGTTCCGGATCCCCAGGTCTGCAAAGTGATGCATTTGAGCGACGAATACATCAAATCGCACAAATGGATCCACGGCGCCGGCTGCGAAGTCTGCAACGGCACAGGCTACAAAGGACGTAAAGGTCTCTTTGAGATCATGGTCGTGAACGACGCGATCCGCAGACTGGTTTACGAGTGCGTGCCGGCGAACGAAATTCGCGCCGAAGCCCGTAAAAACGGCATGGCCACGCTGCGCGAGGACGGTCTTAAGAAGGCCGAGCGCGGTATCACGACGCTTGAGGAAGTCTTGCGTATAACCGCGGTCGACGAGGCCTAATAGGAGAATAACTTATGGCATTTGATATTGAAACTTTAGGTCAAGCTTTGATAGACTCCGGCACGGCGACTCAGGAACAGATCAACGAGGCTGTGCAGGAAGCGACATCTAACGGCGTTCCCATCGAAGTCGTCCTGGCTCAGAAGAACATCGCGACGGCGGAGCAGATCCACGAAGCCGTTTCCATGGCTTACGGCATGCCGTTCGTCTCCCTTGATTACAAGCACATTCCCGAGGACGTCCTCGACCTTATCACTCCTTCTTCGGCGGAACTCTACCGCGCCATTCCTTTCAAACGCGAGGAAAACGGCGCCGTCTCCGTCGCCATGGCCGACCTTGAGAACCTTTCCGCTGTCGATACCATCCGCTACAATTTGGGCGTTGACGTCACTCCCGCTCTGACGACCGACGACCAGATCGAAGCGGTCCTGGAAGGATACTATAGAAAGAAAGCCGAATCGCTGGACGAACTGATCAACGACCTGGCTGCCCTTCGCCCCGAGGAACTGGCGGACGACGAAAACTCCGCGCAGGCCCAGAGCGGACCTGTCGTCAAGCTGCTGGAACTCATTCTGGTCCAGGCTGTGAAAGACGGCGCTTCCGACGTGCACTTCGAACCTTTCGAAGACGTCTTCAAGATCCGCTACCGTGTGGACGGTTCGCTTTACGAACTCGTTCCGCCGCCGAAATCACTGGCTCCGGCTCTGGCTTCCCGTATCAAAGTTATGGCTGGCCTTAAGATCGCTGAGCGCCGTCTCCCTCAGGACGGCCGTATCACGGCCCGCATCGCCGGCCGCCAGATCGACCTGCGCGTCTCCACGCTTCCGACCATGTTCGGCGAATCGGTGGTGGTGCGAATCCTCGACCGTGAGGCGGTCAAGCTCGATCTGCGCAACCTCGGTCTTGAAGACGACATCCGTGAGAAACTGACGGAGATCGTTCTGAGGCCTAACGGCATCGTTTTGGTGACCGGTCCTACCGGCTGCGGCAAGACCACGACGCTTTACGCCTGCCTGGCCAGGATCAACGACATTGAATCGAAAGTTATTACCACTGAAGACCCGGTGGAATACGATGTGGAAGGCGTAGTCCAGGTGCCGATCAACGAAGCGGTCGGCCTTACTTACGCCAGGTCCCTTCGTTCCATTCTGCGTCAGGACCCCGACCGAATCATGGTCGGAGAGATCCGCGACTTGGAAACGACCCAGATCGCTATTCAGGCTTCGCTGACCGGCCACTTGGTGCTTTCAACGCTGCACACGAACGACGCGCCGACGACCATCACGCGTCTTATCGATATGGGCACGGAGCCCTTCCTTATCGGCTCCACCTTACAGTGCGTCGTGGCCCAGCGTCTCATCAGGAAGATCTGCCCCTTCTGCAAGGAAGAATACAAGCCGACTCCCGAAGAGCTGAAGCGTCTCGACCCGCAGCATCCGGACGCCTACGGCGACGTCAAGTTCTACCGCGGCACCGGCTGCCCGCACTGCAACAACAGCGGCTACCGCGGCCGTACCGGCATCTACGAGATGCTTGGAATAAACGACGAACTGCGCGACATGATCAACGACCGCGCGCCTGCGACCGCTCTGCGCGACAAGGGCCGCGAACACGGCATGCGTTCTCTCCGCGAGGACGGTATCCTTAAGATCAAACGCGGCATCACGACCATTTCCGAAGTCTGCCGCAGCACCATCGCCCACGGTTAATTTTGAAAAATTACAACTAATATTGATTTCATAAATCGGAGGAAATCATGAGCACTGCTCCAAAAAAGAAAAGTAAATTCGGCGACATCCGCATCGGCGGCCTGAAAAAGGCTACGGTGGCTGACATCGCTCTGTTTACGCGCCAGCTGGCTACTCTGCTGGACGCCGGCCTTCCGCTGGTCAGAAGTATCAGACTGCTCCAGCAGCAGCAGCCCCCCGGAACCCAGCTCGGTTCCGTTCTGAAAGAAGTCGTGGCCGGTGTGGAAAGCGGCAAAACTTTCTCGGACTCCCTTTCCAAGTTCCCGAAAGTTTTCGACACCCTTTTCGTCAACATGGTCAAAGCCGGCGAAGCCGGCGGCGTTATCGAGACCGTTTTGAACCGTCTGGCGGACTTCAGTGAAAAGAGCGAGAAACTGAAAAAGCGCGTGAAAGGCGCCATGACTTATCCTATCGTCATTTTGACCATCGCTTTGCTGGTCTGCGTGCTCCTCTTGGTTTTCGTTATTCCTAAATTCCAGGGCATGTTCGAACAGCAGGGCAACAAGATGCCTTGGATCACCCAGACGCTTATCGATATTTCCCACGGCGTGGTCGGTATTTTTACCAGTCCTATCAAACTTGTTATAGTTGTTGCCGTCATCTTCGTAGTCGTGACGCTCTGGAAAGCCTTCAAGCGTTCCAAGTCGGGCTCTTATATGATCGACCGCTTCCTTATCTCGGCCCCGGTCTTCGGCACCCTGATCAGAAAGTCCATCATCGCCCGCTTCACCCGTACCTTGGGTACGCTTCTTAACGCCGGCGTTCCCATTCTGCAGGCTCTTGACATCGTCAAAGACGCTGTGGGCAACCTGGTCGTCAGTAAGGTCATCAACAACGTGCACGCTTCCATCAAGGAAGGCGGATCCGTTACGGAACCTCTGGCCGAGTCCGGCATCTTCGACGGCATGGTGACAGGTATGTTAAGCGTCGGTGAGGAAACCGGCACGATGGCGCCGATGCTTCTTAGAATCGCCGACACTTACGACGACGACGTGGACTCCGCGGTGGTCAGCTTGTCCTCCATCATCGAGCCGTTGCTGATCGTCTTCCTGGCCTTGATCGTCGGTACCATCGTTATCGCGATGTTCTTGCCGATGACCGCCATGTTGAAAGGCGTCGGCGGAGCTTAATGTTCCCAGGATGTTTCCATCAAAAAGGCCGCTCATGTGCGAGCGGCCTTTTCTTTGAAGTGAGGAAAACGCAATGAAGATCAAAATGACGACGCCGCTTGTGGAGATGGACGGCGATGAGATGACCAGGATAATCTGGAAGCTCATCAAA
>JAFSWV010000091.1 GCA_017444325.1 bacterium
CCCGGAAGTTAAGCCCTCCAGCGACGATGGTACTGCGAATTGCTTCGCGGGAGAGTAGGACTTCGCCTGCTTCTCTGTTTTTTTTGCTCGAAAAGTACAGCTGTCCGAGGCGTGATTCACGCTTCGGACGGCTTTTTTTGATAACGTAGGCCCCGCGGCATAACAAAGCCGCGGGGCATATCTGTATAATTATTTCATCTTTCGCGCGGAATGTTTGGCAATTTGATCGTTCCAGTAATTGTTCTCGGCTCTCAGTTTTTTGTGAAGGCGGCGGAACGTCTCCACGTAGGAGATGTCCGGATTGTTGTAGGGCTGGAATACGTCGCTGTTCACTTTATGATCGATGAGATCTCTGACCCAGGCATGCGTGCGGAAATCATCATATGTCTCCTGACATTTATTCGCGAGCTCTTCGATTTTTGCGATAACGTCACGGTCTGGGTTAAACAGTGCAGGAATCATGGTACTCTGGTTGGCGTTTCCCTGTCGGGCGGCAGACGTGACTTGCGCTTCTGCCTGTTTCTTCAATTCACTCGCTTTTTTGACGAGCTCCTGCAGCCCAGTCCATTGGCTCTTGAACTTGTCGTAGTTATTGCGCACCGCCTCGATGTGGATATCAAGGTCGCGTAGCTGGTTGAATATCTCAGGCTGGATTTTTTCGTAATCGTATATTTTTTTCAAACCGGCTTCTTCTAAAACGGCGTTCAGGGAGATCGCTCTGGCTTCGAGCGTGCCGGTGATGATATACCCGAACTTGGCTTTGATGATCGGGATCACTTTTCTGTACGCCGGACTGAAATCGGACCTCATCCACTTGTCGTATTTTTCCGACTTGCTGGAAAACCACTCCCAACACTTCTTCCAGGCTTTGTAGCGGTTGATCAGGTCCTTTCTTTGGACATCGAGAAGCAAGTCGCAATATGCGACAATGAAATCGCGGTTTCCGTAGTAGATTTTCAGGCTGTTCCAGAGCAGCACATTTTGCGGATCGTCGATAAAAGGGTCTTTAGGGTAGACGTTTTCTGAGAGTAAGCCCATAGCGAGAGAAAGCAAGTCGTCATAAGAAATGTCCTCTATGTTAGCTTTCCTGATTTTATCCCGCAGTGCTGTCTGAGATGCAAGCAGCTGGATGGCATATTTTTTGTCGAAGATCACTTTGCCCTCGGCATTGCGGACTTCGACAGGGCCGCTCTGTCCAGGTTCCTCCGCCAGTACGGGCACGGCGAATGTCAGCAGCGCGACGCTGGTTAAGATGGCGATGTGGTAAACACGGCGTTTCATGATGGACCTCCTTGATGCAGGATAAAGCCTGCAATTACCGTAATTCCTTGAGGATCTTGTTGTTGAGCTGGTCTACGTATTTCTCCATCCAGGTGAAGGCTTCGCCGGCGCCCTTTTCGTACTGGGGCGCTTTGCCGCCTGAGTTCTTGCGGACGCCGATGGCGTATTTGGCGAAGGCGGGATCGTTTTTGAGCAGCCGCGCGACTTTGTCGTCTTTTTTGAAGAACTCCAGACACTCGTGAACGCTCCAGCACAGGCGGTGCAGGTTCTTCAGCACGGCTTCGTCCTGATTGATCAGGGGGTCGATCTCTTCTGTATAATCGGGATCGGTCCTGATTCGTCCCCAAACTTCGGCGTGGAGGTTCATCACGTTTTCGATTTCCTTCATCACTTTGTCGTTGTCCTTTTTCAGGGCTTCCATATCTTCAAGGGCGCGCTTGATATGCTTTTCAAGGTCGTGCAGCCTGTTTTTGAACGACGGTTTCAGCCCGCGCAGGCCGAAGAACTGATTGAGGCCCTTATGTTCGATGACCTTTGATATGTAGACGAAATCGACGCCTTTTGGGTCGTCGCCGGTGTGTTTGAGGCGCAGCATCTTGTAGCGGTTGATGGTTTCCTGCGCTTTCCATTCGATGTACTTGTCGCCTGCGTAATACGCCGCGTCAAATTCGTCGAACATCTTTTCGCACTCGGAGGCTTTTTCCTTGAACCATTTGACGTTGCTGCGGATCATCCTGTAGCGGTTGTAGATGTCTTCGGCAAGGATGCTGTTGATCGTCTTGCGGAAGGCTTCGAGATACGTGCGGCCAAAAGCGCTGTAAATGCCCAGGCACATGCGGATCTTGGGCCCCGTGCTGTCGGAGAAGGTCACAGTGGTCGTGGGATCGACCGCCGTTGCCAGGACCTGATACAGCTGCGAGAGTTTTTCGGGGTCAAGATCTTTCGGATCGATGCCGGCTTCCCCGCCGAGATCACGACGTTCTTTGACCGCGTTTGTGATGAGTTTGCGCCCGTATTTGGCGTCGAAGACAGGAAGGACCTCAGCGGCCGGTATGACAACGGTGTCGGCAAAAACTGACGACGGCAGCAGCATAATGGCTAGAAGCAAAAGAATTGCTGTGCGTTTCATCGTTGAATCTCCTATCATGAGGCGCCGCTAGAACCGCAGCGCGTAGTCGAGCACGTACCAGCGTCCGCTGCCCTTGCGCTGCAGGCGGTGCAGCACTGGCTGATTGATCTGGCGGCCGTCTTTGTTCCAGGCCTTGCTTTCGACGGTGGCCTGCTCGACCTTTTCGCCGCCGGTCTTTTTGAGCGTTTCCTGCTGATTGGCGTCGAGGAAGAAGTTCTTCAGGTCGTTGGTGTCGTCAAAGCCCTTGATCACTTCGATCTTCGCCTTGCCGAAGGTGGCGTGGACGTACTCCCTGTGGAATCGCTCCTGGTGGAGATCCCAGAAATAGTCGCCGTTGGCCGCGCCGTAGACGCCTTCGAGGCGCTCGGGCTGGATGCACTGCAGATACAGGTCGTAGTTCTTCTCGCGAATGGCGATCATGAAGATCTCCA
>JAFSWV010000092.1 GCA_017444325.1 bacterium
AGTCTTACACCGGTCTGAGAAAATATCACTGCGCCAACGGCAAGATCTACCTTAACAACGAGCCCATCTTCATGCGCATGGTGCTGGACCAGGGCTTCTATCCCGACGGCATCTGGACGGCGCCCAGCGACGCGGCCTTAAAGCAGGACATCGTGATGTCCATGGCGGCGGGTTTCAACGGCGCCAGACTGCATCAGAAAGTCTTTGAGGAAAGGTTCCATTACTGGGCGGACAAGCTGGGTTACCTGACCTGGGGCGAATTCCCGAGCTGGGGCTGCGACCCCAACGTTGCCAAGGCTTGCGAGAATCACAAGCGCGAGTGGAAGGAAGTTCTTCTGCGTGACCGCAACCATCCCTCCATCGTGGCCTGGACGCCCTGGAACGAGACCTGGGGAATCGAGAACAAATTGCAGCACGAAAACAGCCATGTGGAAAGTTACAAGCTCTGCACGCAGCTCGATCCCTCGCGTCCTGTCAACACCGCTTCCGGCGGCGTGCACTACGCGACTGACCTCTGGACGGTGCACATGTACCACAAGCCGGACAAACTTCCTGAGCTTTTAGTTCCGGATGAAAACGGGCGTTATTTCGAGAACTACCCAGAACAGCAGGAAACAAAGTGGCACGGCCAGCCCTACGTCGTGGACGAGATCGGCGGCATTGGTTACATTCCGCCGGACAGAAAAGCGTTCGCCAGCAACACCTGGGGTTATGGCGGCATGCCGCAGACCGAGGAAGAATTCTTAACGAGGCTAAAAGAGACCGTCAAATGCTTCGTTGAGGCGCCGCACGTCCAGGGCTTCTGCTATACGCAGCTGACGGACGTCGAGCAGGAGCAGAACGGCGTATACAATTACGACAGGACCGACAAAGTTCCCGTTGAGAAACTCCGCGAGATCTTCACGCAGGAAAGGCCTGAATTTAAGTAAACAATAAAACCTTAAGGATAAATATGAAAAAAAGCTTGTTCCTCTTAGTGGCTCTGATCGCGATCAGCGCCTGCGCTTACACCCCCGTCAAGGATCACATCATGACGACCTGGGGCGAAAAAATGACGCCGGAAACGGCCTGGCAGAATTACCCGAGGCCGAATCTTGTGCGTCCCGACTGGCAGAACCTGAACGGCCTTTGGAAATTCGCCGTGACGAAGATCAACGAGGAGATGCCGAAAGACGAGAATTGGCAGCAGGACATCCTGGTGCCCTTTGCTCCGGAATCCGCCTTGTCCGGCATCGGCCGCCTTACGGAACCAGATGAAACCTTATGGTACAAGAGAACTTTTGAGATCGCGGAAGTGAAGGAAGGGCTCCGTTATTTCCTGAATTTCGAGGCGGTGGACTGGAGATGCCAAGTCTTTGTGAATGGAAAAGAAGCCACCGACGCTCCGCACATCGGCGGCAACGTGCCCTTCTCCGTGGAAGTGACCGACCTTGTCAAGGAAGGCGAGAACACTTTGGTCGTGACAGCCTGGGACCCCAGCAATTCCTACGGCCAGCCTACCGGTAAGCAGAGCCTTAATCCCGGCGGCTGCTTCTACACCAGAGTTTCCGGCATCTACGGCAGCGTCTGGATGGAAACGACGCCCAAGGGTTACATCACGGGCTACAACGTGGAATCTGACATCGACAAAGGCGAAGTGAACGTGACCGTGAGCTGCGCCGGCGATCTGGCGGGCGCCAAAGTGACGGCGGAAGTTAGTTTCGGCGGCGAAAAAGTCGCGGAAGGCGAAGTGGCCGACTGGTCCAAGGGCCTTACCCTGACCATCCCCGAGCCGAAGCTCTGGGACGTTAATGAAGGCAATCTCTACGATCTGAAACTCACTCTGGAAACCGCTTTCGGCAAAGACGAAGTCGCGGGCTATTTCGGCATGCGCAAGATCGAGTTCAAAAAGGACGAGCTGGGCGTTCAGAGAATTTATCTGAACAACAAGAAGATCTTCATGCAGGGCACGCTCGACCAGGGCTGGTGGCCCGATGGTCTGCTGACTCCTCCCTCTGACGAGGCCATGCAGTACGACATCGACCTCTTGAAGGAGCACGGCTACAACTTCATGCGCAAGCACATCAAGATCGAGCCGAGACGCTACTACTACCTCTGCGACAAGGCCGGCTTCCCGGTCTGGCAGGACATGGTCTCCGGCGGCCAGAAGCCCGAGGAGAAATACCACATCTACCGCGCTGAGCTGGTCGAGATGATCAAAGATCTTAGAAACTTCCCCAGTATCGTCGTCTGGATCGCTTACAACGAAGGCTGGGGCCAGCCCGACAAAGAGAAATCCACCGAGACGACCAAGTGGCTCAAGCAGATCGACTCCACGCGCCTCATCAGCGAGACCTCCGGCTGGACGGATCACAACTGCGGCGACATGAAAGACCATCACCAGTATCCCTCCCCGCTGCCTACGCCCAAAAACGACGACAGGCTGACGATCGTGGGCGAATTCGGCGGCCTTGGCCTCTTTGTGGAAGGCCACCTCTGGGATCCCGAGAAGAAGTGGGGCTACCGCTCCGACGCCAACGTTGATGACTCCCTTAAGAGATACGCCGAGATCATGGACAATCTGGCCCGCACCTCGCACGAGAGCTTCGCCGGCAGCGTCTACACGCAGACGACGGACGTCGAGACGGAAGCCAACGGACTGGTCACCTACGACAGGAAAGTCGTGAAGTACCCGACCGACAAGATGAGAGAAATGCACAAGCGCGTGGAAAGGATCGCCCTTTCCACCAAGCCCATGACGAGAAAGTGCTTCATGCCCAAGGGCGCGGAAGAAAAGGTCGTCTGGAAATACACCTTCACTGAGCCTCAGGGCGAATGGAACGCTCCCTCTTTCAACGACGATTCCTGGAAGGAAGGTGAGGGCGGCTTCGGCAACAAAGTCATCGTAAGAGACCTGGGCGCCAAGCCCAAGACGGAATGGGACACCGACAAGATCTACTTGAGGCGCGTTTTCATGCTGAAGGAAGTCCCGGATGAAAACATCGAGATGGACATCTTCTACGACGAGGATCCCATTGTCTACGTGAACGGCGTGGAAGTCTTCAAGAAGGAAGGCTACAACCAGGGCTACACCCCGGTGCTGCTTAATAAGGAAGACGTCAAGAAGATCTTCAAGAAGGGTGAAAACGTCATCGCCATCGGCTGCAAGAACAAACATGGCGGCGCCATGATCGACCTGGGCTTCTACAGCGAAATGAAACTTGGGGAATAAAATGGAAAATTGCATCTTCTGCAAGATCATAAAAGGGGAGATCCCCTCCTACAAAGTCGCGGAGACCGAGGAGGCCTATGCTTTTCTGGACATAGGCCCCCTTTCCGCGGGGCATACGCTCGTGCTGCCGAAAAAGCACATCAAAAACATTTTCGAGGCCGATCCCAAGGACCTCTATCCCGTATTGGATCTCGTTCAGGAAATTGCCTCCCTTATGAAGGAGAAGCTGCCCTGCGACGGCGTAAACATTCTTATCAACAACGGCGAAGCGGCCGGGCAGTCCGTCCATCACTGCCACTGGCACATCATACCGAGATTTGCGGGTGACGGCTACAAGTTCCCGCCCGCCGGCTCGCTTTCCAAAGAACAAGCTGAAGAGATCCTTGGCAAATTGAAATGAAGATCTTTAAGGGACTTGTTTTTCTTCTTTTCGCGGCCTCGCTTCTCTTTGGCGAGGAGGCGATCCTGCCGGTTTGCTCGCTCAAGAGTTCCGTCAGCGACCTAGGCGCGACGATCGTAAGCGCCGATCTGCCGGGAAACCCTGAGACCGCGGTGACCGTCGCCTTCGGCGGCGGCGTCTCCGGAGAGGGGAACCTCCTTGGCAGCGGCTTGGCTTTCACCATGACGGAATGGCTGAATCGAAAGCTCGACCAGGAGCGCTTGAAACCGGACTGCGCTTTCCCGGAAACGGAGTGCGAAGTGATTCTGGAGCGCGACGCGGTCTTCGTCGTGGTTACAGGTTTGAAGGAACAAGTCAAAGCGGCCGTGAAAACGCTCTTCGAGATCATCAAAGCTCAGGATATTGACGACGAAGAGTTCGCGAAACTGAAGCAAGAAACAGTCGCTTATCTCAAAAAATCGGAGAGCGAGGAAAAGAACGCCCTCATGAACCTCTGGCGGCGCACGGCCTTCCCGGCCATGATGGAAGCCGTGCCGAAATGCGGCTATTCCGCGCAGGCGGAAAAATTAGAAAAAGAGGATCTCAAAAAATATATGGCGGCCCACTTCGTCTCCGGCAACGTCTCTTTCGTTCTGGTCGGAAGCCTTTTCGGCAGCGGCTTGGAAGAGCTGGCAGGCGAATGCCTCGCTTCGCTTCCGGAAGGCATTTTCATAAGGGACGACAGAGTGCTTATTGGTGACGACGGAACGCCCAGACTTTCCATGAAGACCGCGAACGGAGACTTGAGCCTCGTCTGCCTCGGCCTGACGCTG
>JAFSWV010000093.1 GCA_017444325.1 bacterium
ATAAGGTGGTATCTGACGCCCGGAAGGTCTCTGACACGGCCGCCTCTTACCAGAACAATGGAGTGTTCCTGCAAGTTGTGACCTTCACCGGGGATATAGGCGGTTACTTCCGTTCCGTTGGACAAACGGACACGGGCAACTTTACGTAAGGCGGAGTTCGGCTTCTTCGGCGTGCGGGTGGTAACTACCAGACAAACGCCGCGGCGGGCAGGACAGCTCTGCAAGGCGGGAGCCTTGGTGTGCTGCTGCTTGGGCTGACGACTCTTCCGTACTAATTGGTTAATAGTAGGCATGATTTTCCTCTTTTTTTGTTTATTAGAATTTGGTTTTTATTCGTTAGAATCGGTTCCTTCTCCCTTGGAGAAATCGCCGCCAAGTATCTCGTCCATGGAGCCCAGGATCTCGCCTTCGCTGTCGTCGGTGTCGAGCAGGAAGGAGGAATCCATTTCGCTCTGGGCGGTGTAGCCGAGATCCAGTTCGCCGCGCTCGTCCAGTTCGCCGGTGAAGCGTTCTTTGGAGAAGCCTGTGCCGGAGGGAACGAGGTGACCCATGATGATGTTTTCTTTGAAGCCCATCAGGGGGTCTTCGCGGCCGGTGGCGGCTGCTTCGGTCAGAACTCGCGTGGTTTCCTGGAAGGAAGCCGCGGAGACGAAGGAAGACGTGCTTAAGCCGGCTTTGGTAATGCCCTGCAGTAAAGGCATACCTTTGGCGGGACGCTTGCCCTCCTTGGCGGCCTTACGGTTGCAGGCCTCGAAGCGGGAGCGCTCGACTTCGTCGTCATACAGGAACTCGGTGTCGCCGGGATCCGTGATCTTGACCTTGCGGAGCATCTGGCGCAGGATGACTTCGATGTGCTTGTCGTTGATCTCCACGCCCTGGGAGCGGTAAACTTCCCTGACCTGGTCCAGGAGATAGCCCTGGAGTTCGCGGACGCCGCAGACATCCAAGAGCTGGTGAGGCTCGATGGCGCCTTCGGTGAGGCGTTGTCCTTTCCTGATGTGGTCGCCGGCGCTGACGATGAGCTGCTGGCTCAAGGGCACTTTGTGGATCCTGACCTCGCCGGTAGTTTCGCTCGTCACCTTAATGATGCGGTGAGCGCGGTCAATGCTCTTTTCGGGGAAACTGATCGTGCCGTCGATCTCAGCGATCTCAGCGGCGTCTTTGGGACGTCTGGCTTCGAAGAGTTCTTCCACGCGGGGCAGACCGCCGGTAATATCCTTGGTCTTGGATTCCTGACGCGGCGTCTTGGCGATCATTGCGCCGGCTTTGACTTCCGCGCCTTCCTCGGCGACCAGAATGGCGTTCACAGGGATCGGGTAGCTGCCGTTACTTTTGCCGTCTTCGCCCTCGAACCAGATCTCAGGATGGAGATCCTCTCTGGTCTGCAGGATAACGAGCTCTTCCTTGTTGCCCTGCTCTTCGGATCTGCGGCGGTCAAGCGTCTTGCCTTCGATGATGTCCTTGTAGCGGACGATACCGCTGACTTCGGTGTACATCGGAATGTTGTAAGGATCCCACTCGGCGATGACCTGGTCTTTTTTGACCTTCTCGCCGTCTTTGACTTTCAGAAGGGAGCCGATCTCCAGATCATAGGAGAGAAGCTGAACGCCGGTCTTGTCGTCTTTGATTATGGCTTTGCCGTATTTGTTCAAGACACGGACGCCGTCTTCCGAGTTGACGCTGTGGACATTCTCCAAAACGACTCGGCCGGCTTTCTCAGCCTTGTGGGCCGTGATCACAGCCGCTTTGTTCGCGGTGCCGCCGATGTGGAAGGTACGCATCGTCAGCTGTGTGCCGGGCTCGCCGATGGACTGGGCCGCGATGATGCCGACCGGGGTGCCTTCTTTCACGAGTTCGTACTTGGAGAGGTCCATGCCGTAGCACTTCGCGCAGACGCCGTAGGGCGCTTCGCAGGTAAGGACGGAGCGGATCGTGACCGCTTCGATGTCGCTTTCCTCGATCTCCTTGGCGATGGCGGGGGTTATGATCTCGCCGGCTTTGACGATGATGTCAAGGGAGCCGGGGCGCGTGATGTCGTAAAGGGCCGTGCGGCCTTTGATACGGTCGCTGAGCTTGACCAGGACCTTGTTGCCTTCCGTGATGGCGGTGACTTTGATGCCGCTCGGCGTACGACAGTCTTCGCAAGTGATGATGATGTCGTGGGCCACGTCCACCAGACGTCTGGTAAGGTAACCGGCGTCAGCGGTCTTAAGAGCGGTGTCGGCCAAGCCTTTTCTGGCGCCGTGCGAGGAAATGAAGTATTCCAGCATCGACAGACCCTGCTTGAAGTTGGATCTGATCGGCGTTTCGATAATTTCGCCGGAGGGGTTGGCCATCAAGCCTCGCATACCGGCCAGCTGCTTGATCTGGTCGCGGGAACCGCGGGCGCCGGAATCCACCATCATGTGCAGCGGATTCAGCTCTCTCAGTTCCTCAGCCTTGCTCTGCAGTTTGGCGTAGAGGTCTTCGGAAATAGTGTTGGTAGCGGTCGTCCAAACGTCCACCACGCTGTTGTAGCGCTCTTTTTCGCTGATGGCGCCAGCCTGGTGCTGCTTGGTGATCTGGTTCACCTTCTTCTGGGCGTCTTCCAGAACGGCGTCGCGGCTGGGCGGGACCATCATGTCGGAAGTGGAGATGGAAATGCCAGCTCTCGTGGATTCATGGAAGCCGGCTTTCTTGATGCGGTCAAGAGTCTCCACCGTGCCGGTGGCGCCAACCGCTTCGAAGCAGTCCATGATCAGTTTGGAGAGGCCCTTCTTGTCGATGGTCTTGTTGTAATACTTCAGTTCTTCGGGCAGGAGCTCGTTGAAGAAAACGCGGCCGGCCGTAGTGTCGATGATCTCTTCCTGCTTGCCTTCCAGAGCGGGCTTGGACGGATCCTTCCAGTTGGGGGCGAAGAGGACTTTGATGTTATGATGCAGCGATATGACGCCGTTGTCGTAAGCCCTGTGGACTTCCTGCGGAGTCATGACGCCCGTATGAGCGACGGAATGCTCTTTGAGCCAGGGATCGTGGGTGAGGTAATAGATGCCCAAAACGATATCCTGGGTCGGCATCATCATAGGCTTGCCGGAAGCCGGAGAGAAGAGGTTTTCCGGAGCCATCATGAAGTTCTTGGCTTCCCACAGAGCTTCTCTGGAAAGCGGAACGTGCACAGCCATCTGGTCGCCGTCGAAGTCGGCGTTGAAGCCGCCGCAGACCAGAGGATGGACGCGAATGGAATTGCCTTCGATGAGCATCGGCTCAAAGGCCTGGATGCCGAGGCGGTGCAGCGTAGGAGCGCGGTTCAGCATGACCACGTGTCCTTTCGTCACCTGCTCAAGGATATCCCAAACGATCGTGTCGCCGCGCTCGATGACTTTCTTGGCGGTCTTTATCGTCTGGGCTACGCCCTGCTTCTTAAGTTCGCGGATGATGAAGGGCTCGAAAAGCTGCAGGGCCATCTTCTTCGGAAGACCGCACTGGGTCATCTTCAGTTCCGGACCGACAACGATGACGGAACGGCCGGAGTAGTCCACGCGCTTACCGAGCAAGTTCTGACGGAAACGGCCCTGTTTGCCTTTGAGGTTGTCGCTCAGAGATTTCAGAGCGCGGCCGGAAGGACCGGTCACGGTGCGGCCGTGACGGCCGTTGTCGATCAAAGCGTCAACCGCTTCCTGGAGCATGCGCTTTTCGTTGTTGATGATGACATCAGGCGTGCGCTGGCTCTTCAGGGCTTTCAAGCGGTTGTTGCGGTTGATGACGCGGCGGTAAAGGTCGTTGAGGTCGCTGGTCGCGAAACGGCCGCCGTCCAGGGGGACGAGAGGTCTCAGATCCGGGGGCAGAACGGGAACGACATGGATCATCATGTATTCCGGCCTGTTCTCGGAATTGCGGAAACCTTCAATGATTTTGAGGCGCTTGGCGATTTTCTTCCTGACCTGCTTGGAATGCGTCTTCTGCATGTCCTCATACAGCTTGTCCGCTTCCTTGTCGAGGTCGAATTCACGGAGAAGAACTTCCAGGGCTTCCGCGCCGGTGCCGGCTTTGATGTCAGTGTGACCGTCAGCGCGGAGCTGCTCGAGCTCGTCCTCGCTTATCAATTCGCCGCGCTTGCGGCCGGACTTGCCGGGATCGAGGATAATGTAAGATTCAAGATAGATGACCTTTTCCAGATTGCGGACGGTCATGTCAAGAATGGCGCCCATTCTGGAGGGCATGGTCTTGAAGAACCAGATGTGGGCGACGGGCACGGCCAGCTCGATGTGGCCCATGCGCTCGCGGCGCACTTTGCTCTGCGCGACTTCCACGCCGCAGCGGTCGCAGACGATGCCTTTGTATTTAATGCGTTTGTACTTACCGCAGGCGCACTCCCAGTCTTTGACCGGGCCGAAAATGTGCTGGCAGAAAAGACCGCCGGGCTCGGGTTTGTAAGTGCGGTAGTTGATAGTCTCGGGATTTTTGACTTCGCCGTGAGACCAGGAGCGGATGGTGTCGGGGGAAGCGATGTTGACAGTCACTTTGTCAAACTGGTTCTCCCTGACCGGATGACTCCACATGTCGAAGGGCTGCTCTTCTTCGGAATCGTCGGGAATGGAGATCTTCTCGCTCCCCGCTTCGCTTTCGTCAAAGAGAGTTTCATCGGCCGCGATGGTGTCGGCGATATCGCTGGTCAGCTCGTCGCTGCTTTCCAGGATGTCTTCCGTTACGGCGTTCTCGAATTCGTTGTCCGAATCAAACTTCATCATATTTTTGCTATCCTGCGATAGTTGGTTTACTTCTTCTCGGTTCTGACGTCAAGGCAGGCGGCCCTGAGTTCCTTTACCAACACGTTGAAAGATTCCGGCGTGGAAGCTTCCAGGGCGCAGTTGCCCTTCGTGATGGATTCGTAGGTCTTCTTGCGGCCTTCCGTATCGTCGGATTTGACCGTCAGCATTTCCTGCAAAGTGTAGGCGGCGCCGTAAGCTTCCAGGGCCCAAACTTCCATTTCGCCGAAACGCTGTCCGCCGCTTTGGGCTTTGCCGCCCAAGGGCTGCTGCGTGACCAGCGAGTAAGGTCCGGTGGCGCGGGCGTGGATCTTGTTGGCGACCAGGTGACCCAGTTTCATGAAGTAGGTGTACCCTACCGTCACTTTCTGGTACATGGCTTCGCCGGTCCTGCCGTCGTAAAGCGTAACTTTGCCGAGTTCGGGCTCAAGGCTGGTGGCGCAAAGGTGCGCGTCTTTCTTCTTGTCGTTCTTGGCGGCCTGGGCTTTGGCTTCCTTAAGAAGCTCTTCTATGTCTTTTTCAGTCGCGCCGTCGAAGACCGGAGTCGTGGCGATGAGGCCCAGCATGCGGCAGGCCCAGCCCAGGTGGGCTTCCATGATCTGACCGACGTTCATACGGGAAGGAACGCCCAAGGGGTTCAAAACGATGTCGACCGGGGTGCCGTCTTCCATGAAGGGCATATCCTCTTCGGCCAGGATCTTGGCCACGATGCCTTTGTTGCCGTGGCGGCCGGCCATCTTATCGCCGACCTGCAGTTTCTGCTTGATGGCGATGTAAACTCTGACCATCTTCAGCATATGGCTGTCCATGTCGTCGCCGCGCTTGATCGTGTCGATCTCGCGGGCATACTGGGCGGCCAGCTCTTCTTTCTTATAATCGAGCTGATAGTGCAGACGGTTGACGCGGCTGGCGAATTCTTTGTCTTCCACGTCGAAGCCGACCAGGGATTTCTTGGTCCTGATGATGCTCTTCACATCGGGCGGGACGGACTGGCCTTTGTCAGCCAGAATGTCGCCGGTCTGCTCGTCGATGATGGCGCCTTTAAGCTTTTCGGAGCAGATCTTGTCGAGCTCGGTCCTGTACCATTCCTGGATCTCTTCTTCCTGCTTGGCGCGCCTGTCGGTCGCTTCCTTCTGCAGTTTCTTTTCCTGAGCCTTGTCGCGCTGGGCGTCTTTGGCTTTCTGGCGGAAAACGTCAACGTGCATGACGACGCCGTAAGTTCCGGCCGGAACTTTCAGGGAGGCGTCGCGGACGTCCGCGGCCTTGTCGCCGAAGATGGCCTTCAAGAGGCGTTCCTCGGGGCTCAGTTCGGTCTCGCTCTTAGGAGTGATCTTACCGACCAGGATGTCGCCGGGCTTGACTTCGGTGCCGGGGATGACGATACCTTCGGAATCCAGTCTGGCCAGGGCTTCCGCGCCCACGTTCGGGATGTCGCGGGTGGTTTCTTCAGCGCCCAGTTTGGTCTGCGCAACTATGCAGTCGAAGCTCTCGATGTGCACGGAAGTGTAGAAGTCTTCTTTCAGCGCTCTTTCGGAAATGACGATAGCGTCTTCGAAGTTGTAGCCTTCCCAAGGCATGTAAGCGCAGAGTATGTTGCGTCCCAGGCTCAGAACGCCGTCCGCGGTCGCCGGGCCGTTGGCGATAACGTCGCCTTTCTTGACCTTGGTGCCGGACTTGACGTAAGGATGATAGTTTATGGTGGTGCCGGCGTTGGAACGCTTGAACTTCAGGAGTTCTTCGACCTGTTCCTCGTCGCCTTTGCCTTTAATGACGATGTGCGTCGCGTCGCTTTCTTTGACCTCGCCGTCGATCTTAGCGGTCAGAACGGCGCCGGATTCTTTGGCGACTCTTTCTTCCAGACCAGTCCTGACCATCGGGGCTTCCGTGGTCAGAAGAGGCACGGCCTGACGCTGCATGTTGGAACCCATCAAGGCTCGGTTGGCGTCGTCGTGTTCCAGGAAGGGAATAAGGCCTGCGGCGATGGAGACGATCTGTTTCGGCGAAACGTCGATGTACTCGATCTCCTTGGCTTTGACTTCCTTGAAGTCTCCGTTCTTCCTGGCTTTGATCCCTTCTTTCAGGACAAACTTGCCGTTCTTGTCCCTGAGCGCGTTGGCCTGGGCGATGGTGTATTTTTCTTCTTCGTGAGCGGGCAGGTAGACGACCTTGTCCGTCACTTTGCAGTTTTCAACTTTAAGATAAGGCGTTTCCATGAAGCCGTACGTGTTGGTCTTCAGGTAAGTGCTCATGGAAGCGATAAGACCGATGTTGGCG
>JAFSWV010000094.1 GCA_017444325.1 bacterium
AATACCGACGGCTTTGACGGCCAGTTCGGCGGCATACTCAACGTCGGTCCTCTGGAAGAGGAAATGAAGAAGATCGCCGCGGCCTACCGCCAGATCAGCCAGTCCGCCGACTTCATCAGGGAACTCCGCGACATCAGGACCCACTTCCAGGGCCGCCCCACTCCGGTCTATTACTGCAAACGCCTTACCGAAAAATTGGGCGGCGCCAGGATCTATCTTAAAAGAGAAGACCTGAACCACACCGGCGCCCACAAGCTTAACCACTGCATGGGCGAAGGCTTGCTGGCCAAATACATGGGCAAGAAGAAACTCATCGCCGAGACCGGCGCCGGCCAGCACGGCGTCGCCATCGCGACCGCGGCCGCCTACTTCGGTTTGGAATGCGACGTGTACATGGGTGAGATCGACGTTCTTAAGCAGGCTCCCAACGTGACGAGGATGAAGATCCTGGGCGCCAACGTCATTTCCGTAAAGGAAGGCGGCAGAGCCCTGAAAGAAGCCATCGACGTCGCTTTCAAAGATTACATCCAGCAGTTCGACACCGCCATCTACTGCATCGGCTCCGTCTGCGGACCGCACCCCTTCCCAATGCTGGTCAGGGACTTCCAGTCCGTGGTCGGCCATGAGGCCAGGGAGCAGTTCCTGGAGATGACCGGCACCCTGCCTGATCTGGTCACGGCCTGCGTCGGCGGCGGCAGCAACGCCATGGGCATCTTCTCCGGCGTCCTCAACGATCCCAGCGTAGAATTGATCGGCGCTGAGCCCGGCGGCCGCTCCATGAAGATCGGCGACAACGCCGCGACTCTAACGATCGGCAAGCCCGGGTTATTGCACGGCATGAACACGCTCGTCATCCAGGACGAAAAGGGCGAGACCGCCCCTGTCCATTCCGTCGCTTCCGGCCTCGACTATCCCGGCATCGGCCCCGAGCACGTTTACTTAAAAGAGAACGGACGCACCAAGTACGAGACGGTCTCCGACGACGAATGCATCAACGCTTTCTTCACGCTTTCCAGAGTGGAAGGCATCATCCCGGCCTTGGAAAGCTCTCACGCCCTGGCGCTCGCCATGCGCGAAGCCAAAAAGCGCCCCTATGAGAGCATCCTTGTGAACTTAAGCGGCCGCGGCGACAAAGACATCGACTACGTCACCGAACACTACGGTTTCGGCCCCAAAGAATAATAAACTTTAGTGAGAAGAACTATGATCCGCAATTTTACCATCATCGCTTTGGCAGCCCTTCTTCTTGTTACCGGCTGCACCACCACTGAAAGACATGTAGGTTACGGAACGGCCATCGGCACGACTTTGGGCGCCGGCTTAGGCGCCGGCATCGGCGCTATCATCGGCAATCAGGTCGGACACCCGGGCGCGGGCGTCGCTATCGGAAGCGGCATGGGAGCCGGAATCGGCGCACTTATTGGCGGCAGCACCGGTTACGCCACCGGCCAGGCCGAGGAAGCCAATGAAAAGGCTGACGCCGCCCTTGCCATCGCCCAGCAGACCCAGTATCAGCAGCAACAGCAGCAGTACACCACCGTGCCCGCCGCCACTATCGCGCCGAGCGCCCAGCAGGCCAACAACGTTTACGCCTGCCCGCACTGCGGCAAGCTCGTGACCATCAACGTGAAAGGCCAGAGAGTCCGCTGCCCCTACTGCAACAACGACATTATCGCCCAGTAAAATGCGCGTTCTTGCAAGCGAAGCGCTTTCCACGACCGTCTGCTCCCTCCTTAAGGAAGCGTGCGTCGTTTTGCCAGAAAGCGTCAGCGAAGCCCTGAAGACCGCCAGGGACGAAGCCGATGACAAAGGGTACTCAAAGCAGGTCCTTGAGATCATCTGCGAAAACGCCAAGATCGCTGAAAACGAAGCCCTCCCCATTTGCCAGGACACCGGCACCACCGTCGTCTTTCTCGAGTGGGGAGCGCAAGTCTCCCTGGATGAGGGAACGCTTCAGGAAGCGGTTGACAAAGGCGTCAGAAAAGCTGTGGAAGAGGCCTATCTCCGCCGTTCGATAGTGAGAGATCCCTTGGACAGGGTGAACACCAACGACAACACTCCCGCCTCCCTCACCATCATCCCGGTTGACGGCGAAAAAGTAAAAGTCTCAGTTCTTCCCAAGGGCGCCGGCTGCGAGAATATGACAAAGCTCATTATGCTCCGCCCCGCTGACGGGAAAGAGGGCGTAAAGAAAGCCATAATGGAAGCCGTCAAAAGTTCCGGCGGCAACGCCTGTCCCCCCTTAGTCGTCGGCGTTGGCATCGGCGGCGACGGCTCCAAGGCCCCTGTGCTCGCCAAAAAGGCCCTTTTAAGAAAAATCGGAGATAGGAATCCGGATCCTTTCTACGCCGCCTTTGAAGAAGAACTGAAAGCGGAATTGAACGAAACGGGCCAAGGGCCTCTGGGCTTAGGCGGCTCCCCCACCGTCCTCGACATCTTCATCGAAAAAGCCCCCTGCCACATCGCCTCTCTTCCCGTGGCGGTCTCCCTTAACTGCCACGCCGCCCGCTGCAAGAGCAAAGATATCTGATAATAATAATTTTCAACGCAAAAAAAGACGCGCTTTTCAGCGCGTCTTTTTTTTACGGAATTAGAACTACACGGAAGCCGGTGGAACCTCTGCCAGCGAAGCGATGAGCCGACCGGCAATAGCATGCGCCTTCAGGTTCATCGAAACTGCCGCCACGAATAATACGTATACTTTTGGGTGGACTGGCGCCCTTTGGATCTGTAGATCCTCTATCGTACATGTCCCACAGATCCAAACAATACTCATAAACATTACCGTGCATATCATAAATACCCCATGCATTGGGCAGATACGAGCCGACGATGGTATGTTCGGAAAAACCGCCAATGCCGTCTTCCCTATTATATTGATAACGACCTAATCTAGCCAAATTACCGTCCGAGACCTCATTAGTTATAGTCGTTCCATCATTCCAAGCTGTCGAAGTTCCCGCTCTGCAGGCGCATTCCCACTGCGCTTCCGTAGGGAGATCAAAAGCTTTTCCCGTTTTAGCGCGCAATTTGCCCATGAAGGAATCTTCGTCAACTTCGCTGCTGTAAGGCCAATTGACACCTTTTTCCGAACCACGGATCATATTAAAGGACACATTTTCAACGGGTCTCAAATCGCCTTGGTATTTTGAAGGATTATCTCCAGCGATAAGCTCATACTGCTTCTGTGTGGTCTCAAACACGCCTATATAATATGGCTTTGAAAGAGTTACTTCATGAATATATTCTCCATCTAAATCATTTCGGCCACATTCATCCATCGGAGAACCCATGGTGAATCTGCAAGCCTTCACTTTTCTAAAAACCATCTTTGAGGTCTTATAATCATCCGTCCAGCCTCCTTCAGGCTCTTCATCAAGATAACTTATATCCCCGCTATCAATATCGACCACCATGTAATCTTGCAAATCATCGCCACCTTCGCCAGGATCATCCGACATTGTCAGCGCCAAACGAAAACCCGAGTAAACGCCTCTCTCGTCATTTATATCCCAGGCGCGTTTAGCCGAGCGACAATAGTGCGCAGGGAAAAGATATCCGCCGCCGCGGAGGCCACGGTAATTGAAAAAAATCACGCTTGGACCTACAGGATCCGTTAACGGATAAATGAAAGAATATTCTATTTCTTCATAGTTAAACCAATCAAGACACCATTCCTCTACGTTGCCATGCATGTCATACAAACCCCAGGCGTTTGGCAAATATGAGCCGACGGTAGTATGAGCATTGGTATAACCGCCTTTGCCGTCATTTTGATTATAAAGATAGCGGCCCACCTTATCCATATTGTCGTCGCGGACATCCGTGATATTGGTTCCGTTGTTCAATGCGGTTGTCGTACCGGCTCTGCAAGCATATTCCCACTGCGCTTCCGTGGGAAGATCGAAATCAATCCCAGTTTTTGCGCGAAGCTTGCCCAGAATAGAATCATCATCGATTTCAACAGTATGAGGCCATCCGGCGCCTTTTTCCGCCCCTCTGATCATATCAAAGGAAACCCTTTCAACAGGCCTCATATCGCCTAGGTTTTTGGAGGGATTATTGCCTGTTATTAACTCATACTGCTTTTGAGTTGTTTCAAAAATCCCAATGTAATAATCTTTGGTAAGCGTGATTTCGCGTAGATTTTCTCCATCTTCCCTTCCCGGCTCGCTTTCAGGCGAGCCCTTTGAAAATGTTCCTGCCTTAATCTTTCTCAATACCAGTTTCGTGGTTTTGTATTCATCTGTCCAGCCATCGTCAGGAATATCGTCAAGATAAGTTATGGGATAACTTTCAGCCTCTGTTCCGCCCGAAAGATCGATTACCATGTAAGTGTTGCTGCCGGGTTGCGGTTTCTCCTTTGCAGTAACCTTCACTTTCATCTCATCGACATAGGTTTCGTAGAAACTTTCGTCAGGAGTCCAAAAAGTTTTATGTTCGCCTGATCCCTCAACGATCCCATCAGATCCATCTCTGCTTAATGTCCCTTTTTCTGCAAGATCGAAAGTTGTTGCGCCATTGTCCAGAGAGCCGTAAAACTTCACCTTGAAAGCTTGATTCGTGCTATCGCATGTGAGCGTATAATTTATTATAACGCTCCTGTCGAAGGGCCACATCTGCAAACAATTGACGTTGCTGACGATTCCTTCAGCTTTGGCGCCAAGAGAACCGAGCGCAATGAGCGCCAGAATAGCTATGATGCTCTTGACGTGCTTGCGAAGGAATAAAACGCCAATAAATGCCAAAGCAAGGAAAGCAACGGGTTCCGGCAGAATTGTCACCGTTCTTTTCAGGACTTTTGATTCAGTATCGCTTGTCACCGTTTCAGTCAGAAAATAAGTGTCATCAGTTGGAAAATCCTTGAAATCTTCGTCCGTATAATCCCAGGCAGAGGTGCCTTCCACCGCAGTCTCGGAATAATCAGCAAAGATACTGGCTGATTTTTCAGGATCAAAAGTGTCTTCTACATTGATGGTTAGCGATTTCGGTTCACCTTCCGCAAGCGCGCTGCTGTAGGCTAGAGGATCCGTCGGTTTCAAAAGGATCGCCTCTTCCGTGATCTCGCTTCCGTCAAACCTGAAACCGTCGGACCAACATTCGTCGCAGAACGCTGAAATGCAGAAAAGGACTGCGATACCGAAAAGAATGGTGTTTTTCATTTGGCTCCTTAAATATGTCGATTAACTCATTTTAAGGAACAAGCACTATGCGAACACCTGTCATCTCGCTGCCGTTTTCAGGAACGTCATAGGTGCTTCGGAAAGCAGAACGGCACATATGAGGTCCGGAAAACCAATTGCCGCCGCGCATGACGCGGCACCGGCTATAGCCATCCGGCCCTTTAGGATCCGTAGCATCGCCGCTGTACTGCAAATGCCAATCCAAACACCACTCGTCAACATTGCCGTGCATATCGTAAAGGCCCCAAGCGTTGGGAAGGTATGAACCAACTATGACATGAGCATTCTTGGTGAAAGGAACATCCTCGTCACGGCCGCCATTACCCTGATAGCGTCCAAGCTTATTCAAGTTTCCGTCTGCGTAATAATTAGTGATACTACAACCGTTGTTCAATGCCGTTGTCGTTCCCGCCCTGCAAGCATACTCCCATTGCGCTTCCGTGGGAAGGTCAAAAGCTTTACCGGTCTTTGCCCGCAGTATTCCAAAGAAAGATGAAGCATCAACTCTGCTGCTGCTTGGCCATTTTGAGCCTCGATTAGCTCCGCGGAGCGTGTCATAAGAAACACTGTCCACAGGACGCATATCGCCTCCATAAAGCGAAGGATTAACCCCAGCAATTAATTTGTACTGTGTCTGAGTCGTTTCAAAAACTCCAATGTAAAAATCCTTGGTTAAAGTAACTTTGTGCTGTGTTTCATCGCCTGATCTTCCAAATTCATTGGTGGGACTTCCCATGAGGAATTTGCCGGCTTTAATCTTCCGCAATACCATCTTAGTGGTCTTATATTCGTCCGTCCATCCGCCTTCCGGAACATCGTCGAGATAGCTTATCGCAAAGTTGGTTGCGTTAGTCCCTCCTGAAAGATCGATGATCATGTAAGTGCCGTCAAGGTTCTGCTCCGTCGCTTCCACTTTCACCAGCATGTCGTCGCTGAAGGTTTCATAGAAACTTTCGTCTGGACTCCATATGGTCTTGTGTTCGCCTGAGCCAGCAACAGTGCCGTTTGCGCCGTCTCTAGTTATCGTGCCTTTTCCTGCTAGATCAAAAATCGTTACGCCGTCATCGGTGGAACCGTAGAACTTAACATCAAAAATCGGATTAGTGCTGTTGGAGGTCAAAGTGTAGTTGATGATCACGCTCCTGTCAAAAGGCCACATCTGCAAACAATTGACGTTGCTGACGATTCCTTCAGCTTTGGCGCCAAGAGAACCGAGCGCAATGAGCGCCAGAATAGCTATGATG
>JAFSWV010000001.1 GCA_017444325.1 bacterium
GGTGATGGCGTTCCCAAGCGTTTCGCTGCCCACGGGTCCGTAAGCATAGCGCATTCTGGCGCGGAAGAAACCGTCATCGAGTCCGTCCCTTGTGACGCTGACGCCCAATTTTCCGCTTTCCTCTATAACGCCGGTGGCGCCGGTGGTCACACTAACGTTTTCAGGATAGTCGAGGAAAGATACTTCGTACTGGAATGGCTTCGTGCCGCCGTTCACAACAGTGTCTTCAATGGTCGTTTTATCTTCGCCGAAAGCGTAAACGCCGTTCAGCTGAGGCTCGTACGTGTCGGGACGAGGAATGTCCTCAAATTTAAGATCGTCGATGAGCCACATGGCGTTCTCGGAATTACTTCCGCAGCTGACGCAGAACTTGGTGAAGCGCTTGATCTCGTACACCCAGTCGTTGGCTTTCTTGGAAAGCTCAACGCTTGAGCCGAAGTTCGTTGTGAAATCGCCCAAGGTCAGTTCCGTCATAAGGTAGCGCCTATAGTCTACCGTGAAGGAGAAATCGAGCCAGGTGTCAAGCGGGAACTTCTGGCTGCCCAAAAGATTGGTCTTCTGCGCCGGGCCGTTGCCGAAAGAGTAGAGATAGAAATAATCCTGCTCCTTTTCCCTGACGAACCAGAAGCCCACGGACCTGTACCAGACGTCGTTCTGGATGTAGAAATAGTCGGCCTCGGAGTCGGCTTCGCTGCCCTTGTACATTTTCATGCTGACTTTGAGGATCCCGCCCGTGGGGGAATAGACGTCGCACATGTAGCCTTCGTAGCCGCCGGATCTCACGACGTAGCCGCAGTTGCCCTCGAAACCGTAGGTGACGTTGGTCACCAGCATGCAGTTGCCCTCATGCTGGTAATCGCCCACCCAGGTGTTCTGACCGTCAATGCCGCCAATCTGCATATAGGGTGATTCGAAATTCTCGGCGTAGATAACGGTGCCGTTGGGGCAGCAGACCGGGAAGGTCTTAGAACCGTAGTCGCCGCCGTCAATGGTCACCATGGCGCGGTAATAGCCGTTAGTCATTATGCTTCTGTCAACGGTCATGGTAAGCTCGACAGCGCCTTCGCAGGTGCCGCTGTCCGGCGTAATGGAGATCCATTCCGGAGCGTCGGCGACGGTGGCGGTGAAATCAAAAGAGCCCGTGGTCTTGTTGACTAAGGTCAGTTTCTTTTCCGTAGCAGTGCGGGAGAAGATAGGCTGCGCAGGGCTAACTTCGAATTCCTTGGTAGGCGGAAGCGGGCAGAGCTCGATGCGGAAATTGTCCACGGCTCCGCTGTGCATGACACGGAGGCCGTCCGGCAGCGTGCCGCAGCCTTCCGTCTTGGCGCTCTTGTAATACATGCCTTCCCCTTCCAAGACCTGGTCGCCAATGGTCATGCGCTCAATTGCCCTGGTGGCGGGGAAAATGGTGAGCGTGAAGGGTTGATAAGTGTCCGTGGGCAGATCGAAAGCTTCGAACTGCTTTATGGAACCATCGGCCGCGGTATAGGCAAGAGTAGCCTTGCCGTCGGCGTAACGAATGAATTCCGTTATCTCGACGTCATAATTCTTGCCGCTCTCGCCCAGGGCGTGGATCTTGAGGTAGAAAGGATTGGCAGCATCACTGGAAATGAAAGTGTAGCCGGAGACGTTAAGCTTGACGTTGCCAGGGCATTGCTCGGAAATGTCGAAGCTGGTCTGGTGGTTCACGCCGTACTGACTGTCGGCATTGTCGCAGAAAAGGAACTGCGCGCCGCTCTGGGCAGCATGCGTGTTGTTCGAAACGATAATGATCCCGCCGGCGCCGCTCCAGCTGGGCACCCAATTGTTCTGGCCGACGATGTCGCCTTCATGCATGAATGGAGCCTCAAAGTTCTCGGCGAAGACGCCTGTGCCATTGGGGCAACTGACAAGCAGATTTTTGGCGCCGTACTCTCCGCCGTCAATTTTAACAGCGGTGCGGTAGTAGCCGTCGGTCATTACGCTTCTGTCAACGGAAAGCGTGAGCTCCGTAGAGGTTGCGCAAGTTCCGCTGGCGGGAGCTACGGTCAGCCATTCCGCGGCGTCCACAACAGAGGCGGTGAAATCAAAAGAGTCCACGCCCTTGTTGATCATGTCCGCTTTAGCTTCCGTCGTTTCACCGGAGAACGCGACCTTCGCAGGGTTTAAATCAAATTCTTTTTTCGGCGGAGCCGGGCAAGTCTCCACCTTGAAATTGTCAAGTCTGCCGGTCTTCATTAACCTGATGCCGTCAGGAAGTTTTCCGCAGCCTTCTGCAAAAGCCGACTTGTAGAACATTCCTTCGGCCCTGAGAACTTCTTCGGCGATCCTGATCTCTTCGATCTCCCGTGATTCCGGTTCAATTATTAGGCTCACCCTTTGGTAAGTTCCGGCAGCAAGACCGGAGACGGAAAAAGTCTGGTACTGGCCGCCCGCGGTGGTGTAAGCCATCTGCGCATTGCCGTTTGCGAAAATCTGCAGTTCCGATATTTCAAGGTCGTAGGGCCTGCCGCTGCTTCCCAAAGCGTGAAGCTTGACATAGAACTGCTCGGTGGCGTCGGACGGTACGAGAGCATAAAAAGAAAGCTGAAGCTTATCGCTTTCGGAACATTTGTCGGAGATATCAAAGCTGGTCTGGTGGTTGATGTCTTCGCAAAGCAAATATTGCTGCCCATGCTGTGCCTCGGCTGCGTTGTCGGATATGATCAGGTTGCCGCCAGCCCCCGACCAGCTTTTCGCCCAGTTGTTCTGGCCCACGGCGTCGCCTGCCGCGTAGCCTTCGCTCGTTTCGAAATCGATCGTGAAGATCGTGTTGGTCTCCCCGGCCAAAACGGTCACAACGCCGAGGGCAAACAGTAACAGTAATTTTTTCATAACTTATCTCAGTTGGTTGAATTGTTAAAGTTTAGAACAAATAAATGGGATGGGAATCGGGATTTTTTCCGAAGAGCGTGACGTCGTCGATCTTTTTGATGACAGGCCCTTTCAGCAGCGCGAAGAGCAGACGCTCGACGCCCACGCCGCCGCCGAAAGTCGACGGGAAGAGGTCGGAACCGTCCTCGCCCTTCATGGCCGCCGCCGCCAGGAAGGGAGCGTATCCGCTCAGTTCCTCGACGTTGGTAATTTCGCCGTTGCGGTCGAAGGCCGGGCGCGTCATGATGATCTTGTTGTCCACGAGACGCTCGATAATGGGTTCATAGAGCCATTCCCTGATGGCGCCGGACAGGACTTCCAAAGCTCCTCCCAGGCTGCCGTCCGCAAGTTGGCTCTGCGCGCAAAGGTCGTAGTTGTATATATCCTTGGAAGGCACGTCCTCCAGCGACCTTTTCGTGCCGTCTTTTTTGAGGTAGGGATAGACAAGGTCGTAGTTCTCGCGCATGATGCCCTTGATCCAGAAGAACTGGCTTTTGGCGGTATCGCCCAGTTCCTGTTCCGAAGCGTCCCCCACTTCGTCCCTGAAAAAGGCTGGGAACGGTTTTTCCGGCACCGTAAGCGTAACGCCCAATGCCTTGAGGTCCTCAGAATTCTTTTCTATGAGCGCCTTCACGGTGAAGATGATCATGTCCTCAAAGAAACCAAGTGCCTTTTTGTAATCTTCCGCCAGGATGGCTTTGACTTTTTCCTCTTCGTTGAAGTATTCCGCTAGCGTCACGAATTTATCACGACGCAATTCCATATCCATCTGGGAAAAATCTATGAGATAGCGGCCCCTCTGCTCGCCTATCGGGCTTTCCAGCTCCAACCTTATGTTCGGGGAATCGATATAGACGCCCTTCAGCATCGGGTTGGTGCAGGCCAAGAACTTCGAGTAGATCATGGAGTGGGTGGTCTTGTAGGGCTGCCCTTTGTAGCGGATGGTCGGAGAATATTCGATGTCGTGGGCCAGAGGGTCCGTCACCGGGGAAAGGGAAACTCGCTCCAGGTTCAGAAGGCCTTGCTCGCTTAAGAAATTCTGCATGGCCTGGACCATGGTCGTTCTGATCCTCAAGACATGGAAGATCCCCTCGCTCCTCCATTTTTCCATGTACTGCTTTCTGGTGAAAGCTTTGAGTCCGCTGCCCGATTGCTTCAGCGCAGCGTGAAAGCGCGCAAGACTGGCGCCAATCTCATCTCGTTCCTGCATGTATCTTCCTTAATTTTATTTCCCGTTCATTTTGTCGTTAAGTCTGGAAATGGCCTGGTTCTTGGAGACCAGATTGTCTTCCATTCTGAAACCTCCGCGGCCCGGTCCGCCGGGACCGCCGCCTCTGCCGCCTCTGCCTCTGCCTCCGCCGAAGCCTTCGAAAGCCATGACGAGATCATCGCCGCTGGACTCCAGATCCTTCATGATGCTTCTGGCCGTGGCGTAGTCGCCCTCTTCAATGGCTTTGTTGGCAAGAGAGTACTGAAGGCCTGTAACGTTGCGCACGCCCCACTCGTTGACCGCTTCGGTCCCCTTGCTGGACGCCATCAGATCTTTGTAGGTGTTCAGGGCGTCCTGATAATTGTTCTGCATGAGATTCCAGGCCGCGGTCTCAGCCCTAAGCTGTGCGGCGGCGTAGGAATCGGGATACTGCCTGATGAGGTCTTCCCTGGCCTGAACCATTTCCTGCATGCGTTTCTCGCGGTCTTCCTGGCTTTCGTTGCGGTTGCCGCCCCAACGGAACCTGGTCTTCTCCTGAAGCTCCGTGAAGGCCGCGCCGTAGTTGTCGCTGTCGCTCTTGCGCTGAGTGTCTCTGAGTTCGCGCATGGAGGTCTGGTATTTCTCGCGGCGTTTCTCCATCGTCTTTTCTTCAACGAGTTCCGCCATGGCGGAAACTTCGATGTCCTCGTTGGTGGAAAGAACGTCGAAACCGGCTGCCACCATCATCTGCTCAAGGTTGTAGAGCTTTTCGTTGAAGGCCTCCAGGATCTCATCGACGTTGCCGTCAGTAGAAACTTTCTGGATCTCCGTTTTCGCGCTCGGCGCCTTTTCAAGGGTTCCCATACGCTTTTCGATCTTCTCGATCCTGTTCTCCAGACTTCTCAAAGAAAGCGCGACGCTCTTCATTTCATCATCGTTGGTCTTTTTTTCGCAGCCAACCATGATCACAAGAGCCGCAATGAGGCCCAGAGTTAAGAGTGTATGTTTCATAATTCCTCCTTGGGTATTATTTACTAACTCAATTTTAACATTTATCGGGATTTCAAAGGCTTTTAAGATAGCGTTTGAGCGCCTCCCGCCATTCGGGGGGCGTTTTTCCGGTAGCCTTCTGATATTTTTCCAGGCTCAGAACCGAGTAAGCCGGGCGGGGCGCCGGGCGCGGGAACTCTTTGGTAGTGACGGGCTTCACGGTAACTTTGTGCGCCTTGTCTATCATGCCCAATTCATAAGCTTCCTCTATGGCGCCGCAGGCGAAGTCAAACCAGCTTATGCCGCCCTGATTGGTGAAGTGATAATAGCCTCTGGCCTCGACGGAAATGAGGTTGAGAAGCGCTTCCGCCAGATCCTGCGTGAAAGTCGGCGAACCGACCTGATCGTTGACGACCGTCAGAAGCTCTCTTTCCTTGGCGAGCTTGATCATAGTGTCGGGGAAGTTCTTCCCGCCTTTGCCGTAAAGCCAGGCCGTCCTGACGATCAAAAAATCGCAACCGCTCTTTTCTATAGCCAACTCCCCTTCCCTTTTCGTCACGGCGTAAACTCCCTTGGGCGCCGTCTGGTCGTCCTCTTTCATCGGATGACTGCCGTCGCCGAAGAAAACGAAGTCCGTGCTGATGCTAACCAGCGGGATTCCTCTTTCTTTGCATTCATTGGCAAGATTCGCCGGCCCTTCGGCGTTCAGCCTTCTGGCGAAGGCTTCGTCCTCCTCGGCCTTGTCGACCGCGGTGTAGGCAGCGCAGTTCAGGATAAGGTTCGGTTGGGCTATGTCGCAGACCTTTTTTATTTCATCCTTGTCTAGGATGTTCATCTCCCCGACGTCCGTCAAAAACAGCTCGTGTTCCTGAGACAGTTTTTCCCTCACCGCTCTTGCCAGCATGCCGTTGGCGCCTGAAACCAGTATTTTCATCTTTATTTTCCCTGACTGATTAAAATTCTTTTCCCGTTGTTTTCAAAATGCGCGTCCGAAGATGCTTCTGCTTTTATCTCCATGTACATCTCCCTTTTCGCACGGCCTTCCGGGAGATTAAAAGAGCGCCTCACTTCCGCCGAAGCGCCGGGCTCCAAATGAGGCAGCAGCACCTTTTCCTCTTTATCGTCGATCTTTATGACCGCCGCGCCGTCAACTATCCTGTCCGTGCCGCGGTTCTGGAAGACCGCGACCATTTCCGACTTTTCCCCCTGGATAAGCTCCGGAGGATCGAAGTAAAGCGAGGAAAGCGCCAGGTCTTTTTCCTTGATCGTCCTCAGGGCCCTGTACATGTTGACAAGCCCCGCGCCGTACCAGTCGTCCGCGCCCGGAGAACCGAGATCGTCGGCTTCCGCCATAAGTTTTTCCGCAACTTTCTCCGCGCTCCAGTTGGGATTCTCCGACCAGACGCTGGCCGCCGCGCCGGAAACTAAAGGCGCCGCGGAACTCGTCCCGCTCATAAGGACCGCGCCGCCGCCTGGAGCCGCCGCCGCGACCAGAACGCCCGGCGCGACGAGATCGACTTTCGGCCCGTAATTGGAGAAAGCCGCTTTCCACTTTTCGCCGTCCACCGCACCGACGCACAATACGCCGTCAACGGTCGAAGGATAGTTCTCGCCTTCCTTGCCCTCGTTGCCGGAAGCGGCCACGATAAGAACGCCTTTTCCAAGAGCGTACTCGATAGCGGAGTCCAAAAGCGTCGTCTCCGAGGTCGTGCCCAAACTCAAATTGATTATCTTGGCGCCTTTTTCCACCGCGTAAACAATTCCCTTGGCAATGGCGAAGCCGTCGCTCTTGCCGGAATCGTCCATGACTTTCACAGGCAGGATCTGTGCTTTCGGTGCAGCGCCAAGTACGCCGCCCTCCCCGCCTCTACCGGCGATAAGCGAAGCGCAGGCCGTGCCGTGCCCGTTGTTGTCGCTGACGAAAGCCATGTCGTTCACGATGTCATAGCCGCCGAAAGTCTGGCCAGCAAGGGAAGGGACGCTGTCATCCACACCGGTGTCGAGGACTGCCACCAGTATCCCGGCGCCGTCCCTGCCTTTGCCGATGATCTCTCCTCCCATCAGTTTCAGAGCCGAGCTTCCGACCGGCTTGCCCTGACGAATATTTTCCGCCACAGGCGCCGGCTCCAGCGTTACAGGCGCGTTCCTCACGGTCTCCGAGACCGCGTCTTTTTCCTTCAGGAATTTCTCCGCGTCGCCGACCTTCATATCGTCCGGCAAAACCACTCTGACGAGATCGAGTTCCGGGATGTCGCCTATCACGGCGATGCCCCGCTCTTTCAGAAGCGCAATCAGTTCCGCCCGGGAAATACCTTCCTTGGGACGCAATATAAGCTCGCCCTCAATGTAAGGCAAATTAGTGCTTTTGACAGCAGATGCGTCTTTCTTTACAACAGCGCTTTCATTAGCTTCGTTCTGCGGAGAGTGATCTCTCTCCGCATAGTCGGAAACAGGAGCAGGCGTCTGCTTTTCCGAAACTACGGAATCTGTTTCCAGCTCGCTGACTTTGGACGAAAGCCCGCGCGGTTTGGCGACCGGGCCGTCGCCTTTTCCCCTTCCCAGCCAAAAACCGATGACCAGGAAAAGAATGCAGAGCAGAACTATGAAAACGCTTTTGGACATTGTTTACTGCTGTTGGACCGCCTGTTTTTTCTCTTTGCCTTTCTTCTTCGCGAATACGATCAAAAGCACAGCGATGACTATGAGCGCAATGCCGATAACTGGCCTGACCGTCAGCCAGGCGATAGCCACCGTGATGAGCGTCAAGACAAGCGCGATCAAAAATGTCGCCGTACCCGTTACGAAATCCATGATGTTCCCGAAGAAGGGAAGGATGTCCGCCAGCACGTTGAGCGGCCCTATTATGAGCTTCAAACCGAAGAAGAACATCAAAAGCGCCGCGATCCTGATGAGCCAGGTAATGATGGTGTTGTCGCGGTGCGCCGCGGCAAAGATCTCTTCTTTGGACATATTGCCGTTGTACTGCAGAATCAGCAGACCGTTGGCGGTTTGGTATTTCCTGATTGTGTTTCCTTCCTTCTTGCCGGCCATGCTGATCTCGCAGACAGGCGCGCTCTCGAATGTCACCTTGATGTCGCCCACTTTGGGAGCGGAGACGCTGGAGCCCTCGGAAGCGCCCTTGAAGAAGCCGCCGGGGATCCTCACATAAGCGGCGTCGAGCCCCGCCGGCAGAGGCATATTGTTCGTTACAAAAGGCGTGAAGGGCGCTTCTTTGCCAGCCCTTTCGATCTGGTCCGAGGAAAGCGAAAAAACGCCCAGCGTTGCTTGCGGGACCTGCCACTTCTCGCCGGTCACCGGCCAATCCACGGGATTCTCGTGGCCTTCCGGCTTCTCGAAGGAAGAAGAATCTATGGGAGTGTCAGACCAGACCTTGTTATAAGTGTAAGTCGTGGTCGTCTCAGTTCCGCCGCAGGTCTTCTTCTTCGTTTCAGAATGGCTCGTTTCCTTCCACTGATACATCTCCACTATTCTCGCAAAACGCAGCGAATTGGAAACGGAGACGCCGAAAACTTCATCGCCCAAACGCTCATTAGTTTTCACCGGTCCGGCCAAGTGCACCAGCTTCCCTTCCGTTTCCGCCGCGGGCGCCGCAGCGTCAATGGTCACGCAGACTTTTTCGCCCTCGTTCAAAGCTTTGGTCCTTTTGATAGCCCTGCCTTCATTCCAGAAAATAACGGGGAAAGCGGCAATGAAGAGCACGATGCCAATAATGACGCCGATAAGGGACGAACCGAGTCTTGAGCCTAAAGAGGTCGTAGTGGTCTTGGTGTAGCTGTCGGACATAATTTTACCTCGCGAATTAAATTAAAAGGAAAACATTCTCATTATTATATTTTAGCAAAAC